>CACWUA010000021.1 GCA_902763905.1 uncultured Pseudomonadota bacterium
AGCATTGTCAACATACATATTCTTATATCTGTTTCAGATAATTCAGGGAAATCATTGCGTAAGTTGAAAATACAATTGTTATTCATAAATACAATCCACTTTTCCCAATCACCGACTATTTTATATATTTCATCATATAAACCGAACTTATCAAATAAATTGCGTTTTATGAAAGAACTTTGATGGTTAATAGAATCATCAATAAAGAAATCTAAATTTAATTCATCAGGATACCTACGTATTAGAATACGACTGTCTGTATAAAATTCACGTACATTTCCATATAACACATCAGCATCATATTTTTTATCTTTAAATACCTTTTCCAACACATCATTCGCGGCATAAGCATCACCGCCATTCATAAAACTCAGCCACTCGCCGGAAGCCAATTTTATACCTTTATTCATGGCATTAAAAATACCTTTATCAGACTCGGAAATAAACACGTTTATTCGAGAACGGTATTTGTTTAATATATCAACCGTGCCATCAGTGGAACCGCCGTCTATCACAATCCATTCAAAACCCTGCCAAGTCTGGTTGACAATGCTTAGACAAGTCTTTTCAATTTCATCTTTAATATTATAGCAAATCGTAATAATGCTCAGCGGTATGTTCTTTTGACTTGATTTCATTTTATAATTCCTCTGTTGTCAAAAGAGGTAACCAACCGAAGAGTTTATATTTTTTTATTTTCAGCTCCGGTTGCACTATACCGAACTTCTCCTTATATATACGTTCAACAAACTCTTCATCTAGTTCAACCTTTGTCGGGTGTACAATTTTGGTAATCGGAACAAGCTTGCGGTTCAATTCTTCGTTGGCTCCACCGTCAAAATGCACACCGATTTCCCCTACGTTGCTCACTAAACAATGAGCCGGATTTATACACAATCCGTCGTGTGCCACAATATGAAATGTCCATTGATAATCCCAAGTATCAATCTCATTGCGGTTCATGCTTTTTAATATGCCATGCCAATATTTTTGCACTAAACGATTATCGGAGAATTTCTTCAATTCATTTTTACCATATTTCGAAATATCAAGAGAAAAATGCTTCCAACGATCAGCCCAACTCGCCCATCCCCAACAATGCATGATTTTAGCAAAATAATAGCTTTCCGGAATATCAACTTCAATCGGAGCATCGCCGGCGATATGCCATATTCGTTTATCATCGCGATATTTTTCCAGTAATTCTTCACAATAACTGAAAAACGTTTCATCCGGTACACAATCATCTTCCAGAATAATTCCTTCCGGTTCGTTGGCAAACAGCCAGCTGACCGCTCCGGAAACCCCGTATTTACAACCTCCGGAATTTGTTTTCAAAAATCTGGTTTTAACCTCACAAGGCCAATCAATATGTGAAAGCATCCAAGTTCTGACTTGTTCCACCAGTTCTTTCTCGCCCTCTTTTTGCGGTCGCGGACCATCGGAAGCAATATAAAGACGCGGAGGTTTTACCTTGCGCACTGCCGCAAAGGTTTTTTGTAAATATTCCAAACGATTAAAGGTTATCAGCAAAACTGCCGTTTTCATCTTAATTTTCCTCCACTCTTAAAAAGGTAAACAATCCGAAGAGCTTATAATGCCGCACAAGCCGCATATTTAATCTTCCGGATTTTACCGGTTCTTCTATCCAATCAAATATTTTATATTTTTGCTTGTTCCATTGGTTTCGTCCAGCTTTCATATAATCTATGGAGTTTTTCTGGATTTGCCTAATATTCTCCATGCTTATCATTTTTATATTCTGCAAATTATATAAATAGCCGGTTTTGCCGTGCTTTATATATTCATTCATGGTCGGATTATCGGGAGCAATCACACATCGCCCCATAGCCATGGCTTCCAAAAAGCTCATACCGATACCTTCTTCCAAACGCGGTGCCATATATAACGCAGATTTAAGCATAGTTTTATATAAATCATCACGTTTATCAAACCACGTTGAAACCGTGCGATGTTGTTTTAACGGATAGTCAATAAACTTTTGCTGAGGATCCAAGGCTTTATGTAGATGGATATGTGTAACTTCTTGCGGTGAAAACAACTTATCAATAACCTGCAAATTAATTTCTTCACGGCGTTGCCAGAAAAACAAAGATGTAGTGTCTCCCGATATTTCAGTTTTTTGAACATTCGGAAAATACTGAATATACTCGCAATCAAAACCGCGTTTGCGTAAATCTTCATACAAGTGCTTACAAAAGCATATAATTTTTGCCTTGGCATATTCACCCCATTTAATGTTATCTAAAGGACATACTCCGTCAAACATAGGGAAAAACACGCACTTTTCATAGCTGATTATTTGTTGTAATTTATTCAGAGGATACATAATTTGCCAACAAACCACATAATCATATTTATTGCCGGATACATCAGTAAAATTGTTGTTTTCATCAGCATACGGATCAACATAACATTTGGTTATTGCATATTTTGTTTGCAACAAATCCAACAAAAAATCCGCTGACTTTGTTTTTTGATGATACGAATGTCCAATAAACAGAAGTTTTTTCATTTCACCACATATCTCTGTTTCATTTTCATTACCGGAATGCCGCAAAAATAATATTTATAAGCCTCATCATTATCTTTTTTGCGGATTTTCAACAGTGGTAATCCCAAAATTTTCCACACTTTTGTGTTGTTTTTGCTTTTCCAACTCAATATGGGTAATAAGCCGAACAACTTATATTTTTTATAGTGCTTTTCCGTATTTTCTGCCATTTTATCGTTTTCCTGTTTTTAGATTTGCTGTTACTTAAGTATGTCGTTTTACTTCTTCTGATACTAAAGTAAAAAGTGTTTTTTGCAAGCATATTTTGAATGTTATTAAAATTATAGCTTATTGATAAAAAATTTGGCATACTTATTACCCTATCTGATAATCAAATGTACACACAATAAACAGATACACAATTTACAGCTCTCTGCTATTTACATGAAAAAATATTTGCATTTTATTTTGTTTCAATTATATTGTGGTTACAAAATAATAAGGAGAAAACTTATGATCCATATTTTTCTGATTAGTGATGAAAATTACGTTAAATATGCTACCGTCACAATTAAATCTGTGTTGTCGGGAACAAAAGAACAAATAAATTTTTACCTATTAGATGGCGGAATATCGGCAGAGAGTAATAAAGTTATATCAGAAATGGTAAATATAACCGGAAATTCCGTGGAATTTATACCTATGGATTTATCCTTATTCAAAAATTTTCCGGATATTGCTCATTTTTCGCTTAATATGTATTTCAGATATTTAATTCCGGAGTTAAAACCAAATTTAAATAAAGCCCTATATATTGATACCGATATGATTGTCGGCGGTGATATCAATAAAATTTACAATACTCCTTTAGACGGGTACGGTCTCGCAGCTGTTCCTTATATAACGGAAGAATTGCAAATCAAATCATTCCAAAAATACAAAAATAATTTGAATTTACCTAATAATCATCTTTATTTTAATTCCGGATTATTACTCATGGATTGCAAATATTGGCGCGAACATAACGTCAGTAACACATTGATGACTATGACTGCAAAACTTTTCGATAAACTAAAAATGCCGGATCAAGATATCTTAAATATTGTTTTTGCCAACAATTATAAAGTATTACCTCGACAATATAACTTGGTGGTTGATGAAACTGTTAAATTTTTAAACATTAACGACTACACCAATTCTAAAGAAGATTGCTTTGTGTTGCATTTTACCGGTGGTAAAGGCATAAGACCTTGGATGCGTTTCAATATTCCTTGCCAAAAGTTTTTCTGGAATATTGCAAAACAAACTCCTTTTTATAATGAGTTACAGTCCGAGTTACTGATAAATCAAATATCCTTATTAGAGAAAAACTATAATACTATAGAATATATAAAACTTTTTGGGTTTATTCCTTTTTTAAAAATCGTTACCCAAAATCAAAGAAAAAAAATCTATTTATTTTATGTGATTTTGCTTTTTAGTTCTAAAATTAAGTAAAAGAAAACGCCGCCGACAAACTGCCGACGGCGCTTAAGCCATTTCAGATTATTTATTTTCCAAATCTTCACCGGTTTCTTGGTTAACCCGTTTCGCCGAGAGCTTTATTTTGCCGCGGTTATCGGTACCCAAGCATTTAACCCACATTTCATCGCCTTCTTTATAGAAGTCGGAAACCGAAGCAATGCGCTCATTCTTCACTTCGGAAATATGAACCAAACCTTCGGTCTGTCCCAAGAAGCGAACAAACGCACCAAAGTCCATAATCTTGGTAATCGTACCGTGATATATTTTGCCCATTTCCGGCTCAGCCACAATACCGGTAATGATTTCAATAGCTTTCTGACAATTCTCATTGTTGTTGGAAGCTATTGTTACCACGCCGTCATCGGTAATATCGATTTTGGTATTGGTCTTTTCGATAATCTCGCGAATTACCTTACCGCCGGTACCGATAACTTCACGGATTTTATCGGTCGGAATAGTCATGGTATGAATACGCGGTGCTTTCGGAGAAATTTCCGGACGCGGTGCCGCCAAAGCCTTAGCCATTTCGCCTAAGATATGGATACGGCCTTCATGCGCCTGTGCCAAAGCATTTTGCATAATTTCTTTGGTAATCGATGTAATCTTAATATCCATTTGCAAAGCGGTTACACCGTCTTTGGTACCGGCTACCTTAAAGTCCATATCGCCGAGGTGGTCTTCATCTCCCAAAATATCGGTCAAAATCGCCACACGGCCGTCATTTTCTTTAATCAAACCCATCGCAATACCGGCAACCGGCTTTTTCATCGGCACACCGGCATCCATCAACGACAAGCAGGTGCCGCATACGGTTGCCATGGAAGATGAACCGTTGGATTCCATAATATCGGAAACCACGCGCAATGTATAAGGGAAAACTTCCTTATCCGTCGGCAACATCGGATGAATGGCACGCCAAGCAAGCTTACCATGACCGATTTCGCGACGGCCCGGAGTACCCAAACGACCGCATTCACCGACCGAGAACGGCGGGAAGTTATAATAAAGCATAAAGTCTTGTTTATATTCCGGCATCAAACCGTCAACAGTTTGCGCGTCATCCGGTGTACCTAAAGTGGTAACCACCAATGCCTGTGTTTCGCCACGCGTAAACAATGCAGAGCCGTGTGCTTCCGGCAACAGGTTTACTTCGCACTGAATCGGACGTACCGTTCTGGTATCACGGCCGTCAATACGATGTCCGGTTGTCAAAACTTTTTCACGCATGGTGTGATGCATAACGTTTTCGATGGCATCGCCGACAAACGCCATTTCCACTTCATTTTCCGGATCAATCGTCGCCTTAACTTCTTCTGCCAACTGGCCGAGAACCGTACCGCGTTCCAATTTATCGGTAATTCCGAAAGCCGCATCATAGCGGGCACCGAAATCTCTCAAAATACGTTCGCTCAAAGCGGTATATTCCGGCGGAAATTCCGGAGCAGCCCACTTTTCTTTACCTGCTTCGGCAGCCATTTCTTTAATCAGCTTAATCACCGGTTGAAAGCTCTCAAAACCGAACATAACCGAACCGAGCATAACATCTTCCGAAAGCTCGTTAGCTTCGGATTCAACCATCAACACACCTTCTTCGGTACCGGCAACGGTCAATTTCAATTCAGATCCGGCTTGTTCTTCAATGGTTGGGTTCAAAATATATGCGCCGTTTTTGTAGCCGACATTGGCCGCACCGATCGGTCCCATAAACGGAATACCGGAAATTGCCAAAGCTGCCGATGCCGCAACCATCGAAACCACATCGGAATCATTCTTTTGGTCGTGCGACAATACGGTGCAAACAATTTGTACTTCATTTTTGAACGCATCAGGGAAAAGCGGACGTATCGGTCGATCAATCAGGCGCGAAATCAATACTTCACGCTCCGAAGGCTTACCCTCGCGCTTCATAAATCCGCCCGGAATTTTGCCGGTGGCATAATATTTTTCCTGATAGTTTACGGTTAAAGGAAAGAAATCCTGATCCGCTTTCACTTCCTTTGCAGCCACTACCGTTGCAACAACCACTGTTTCTCCGTATGTTGCCACAACCGCACCGGTTGCCTGTCGGGCAATCTTACCTGTTTCCAATACCAATTTACGACCGCCCCAATCCATTTCTTTGCGGCAAACTTTAAAATCTATCATAATTTTTCTTTCCTTTCATCTTTTTTCATCTTTAAAAAACCTCACCTGATTTTCACATCAGGATTTTTCGGGGCTGCAGAACCATTTCCGCAACCCCGCTTATCAAAGCCTTATTACTTACGCAAATCGAGCTTTTTAATAATGTTTTGATATCTTTCTTCACTCATGCTCTTCAAGTGGTCAAGCAAGTGACGACGACGGCTTACCATCTTCATCAAACCCAAGCGAGAGTGTAAATCTTTGGCGTGAACGTTAAAGTGTTCAATCAAAGCGTTGATACGATATGTCCAAATAGCGATTTGAACTTCCGGACAACCGGTATCATTTTCGTTGCGGCCGTATTTAGCCACGATTTCTTTTTTAATTTCATTTGTTATCGACATCTGTTATTTCCTTTTTTATTATGTTATGAAACACGCGTATCGGCGAGATTTTGCGCTCATCGACACGCACCAATGCAATCAAACAATTATGAAACTTAACTGCCGCCAATTCCGTCGGTTTTGCCTCGGGATAATTCTTTGGCGAAAGCCCCTGTCCCATACTTAATTTTCTTGCGTCTTGTGCCGAAACAGCAATCTCCGCGATGTCGCGCAGAGACGTTTCAATCGGCAAAAGTGACTCGCGTCGCTTGTCTATATACTCCATTTTTTCCAAAGAATCCAGTAAAATCGTATCGGATATTGAAAAATTTCCGCATTTAATGCGTCGGAGCTCACTCAAATACCCTTTTGAGCCCAGATATTCCGCAATATCCGCACCCAATGTACGCACATAAGTTCCCTTTGAACAACGTACCCTGAACTTGGCATTTTTTTTCCGTTCTTCCAACAATTCCAAAGCATAAATTTCAACCTCGCGTTCCGGCATTTCCACCGTTTGCCCCTTACGCGCCAATTTATAGGCTTCCTGCCCGTTTATCTTAATAGCGGAATACATCGGTGGAATCTGTCTTGTTTTGCCGATAAAATGCGGTAATGCCGCCATAATTTCTTCACGATTCGGAATTTTAGCGGAAGTGGCGATGATTTTACCTTCGGTGTCACCGGTGTCGGTTTGAGCGCCCCACTCCACCACAAACTCATATTCTTTTTCGCCGCCCATGACAAACGGCACCAGTTTCGTGGCCTCACCGAAGGCTATCGGCAACACACCGGTGGCAAACGGGTCGAGCGTGCCGGTATGTCCGTTTTTGTTGGCATGCAGCAACCATCGGGTTTTCCCCACAACCTGTGTTGAACCCATTCCGCACGGCTTATCGATAATCAACCACCCGTCGACATCATCTGCTTTATTATGCTTCATTTTTTTCCTTTCTTTTTTATATATCTTTTACAAACCGAATACAATTGTCAATTCTTTTCTCAGAATAAAGATTAGTTAGATGAAACGACAGACTTATGAATGCCTGTCGTTTCATTTTTCCCAATCAAAATCTCTTTTTAAGCAGTTTTTTTCTTGCGACTTTCAAACCGCTCAAATAACGTCTGAACCAATACATACATCAGTGGTATCACAAGCACACCGACTGTCGTTGCCGCCAGCATTCCATAAAATACCGGTACACCGATGGCTTTTCGGCTTTCGGCCGCGGCACCTGAGGCAATTACCATCGGGAGAACACCCAAAATAAAGGCGAATGCCGTCATCATAACCGCTCTGAAGCGCTCTTTCAACCCTGTAATGGCTGCATCAGCAACCGACGCACCCTTTTTTCTTTCATCTTTGGCAAATTCCACAATAAGAATGGCGTTTTTAGCGGCCAAGCCAATCAACAGTACTAACCCCAATTGTGCATAAACACTAAGCGGCAAACCGCTGATAAATAAACCTATTAACGCACCACTAACAGCAACTACCAAACTCAACAGCACCGGAATCGGCACGATAAAGCTCTCATATTGCGCCACCAGAAACAGGTATGCAAAGATAATTGCCAACATAATGATGTAACCCATTTGACCGGAGCTAAGTTTTTCTTGATAACTCATGGTAGACCACTCAATATCATAACCATCCGGCAATTGCTTGGCCAATTTTTCTACCGCATCCATTGCTGAACCGGTAGATACTCCGGACTTTGCAACAGCGGTTATACCGGCGGAAGCAAATTGATTATATCTTTTAACAACGCGCGGAGCTAAAACTTTTTTCAAGTCGATCATACCGCGCATCGGCACCATTTTACCCTCATTGTTTTGAACATAAATATTGTTGATGCTTTCAATATCGTTTCGGTATGGCCAATCAGCCTCTATCATCACCTTATTAACCTGTGTTCCCAAGTTAATATCGTTGATATAACTTGAACCAAAATAGCTCTCCAATACCGAAAAGATATTAGATACCGGCACCTTCATGCTTTCTGCCTTGGTCCGGTTTATATCCAAATATATATTCGGCGTATGCGCATTAAATGTGGTATAAGCATAAGCAATTTCCGGTAAACGGTTAATACTTGCCAAATAGCTCTGTAATACCGAATCCAATTTAACATAATCCGTAACTTTTTTTGATTCCAATCTGATATCCAAACCGCTGGCATTACCCAAGCCGGAAATAGCCGGCTGCTCAAACAATTGTATTTCGGCTGAAGTCACATCCGCCAATTTTCCTCTTAATCTGTTCAAAATTGCCGTAGAATGTTCGGAAGCATCTTTTCTTTCGTCCCACGGTTTCAGCACGATAACATCCATCCCGACATTTTCGCCTCTGCCACCAACTGCATTGTAGCCGATAATAGACATTACATTTTCCACAGATTTTTCGGTATCCACAACTTCTTTAATCTGTTCCAAAACCGCTTTTGTGCGTTTCTGAGTTGCACCTTCCGGCAATTGAATACTCATCATAATTATACCCTGGTCTTCGTCCGGAATAAACGAAGTTTGCGAAAATCTGAATAAACCTGACAGTATCAACACCAGCCCGACAAACACAATAAGTATCAGCGATAAACTCTTGGATATATACGAAACTCCGGCGGCATAAGTGTTAATCACCTTGGAAATAGTCTCGTTAACCTTGTTCCAAAACCGGTTTTGAGAAACAGCTTTCGGTTTCTTTAATAATAAGGAACACAAGGCCGGCGACAAAGTCAAGGCATTTAGCAATGAGAACAATATTGCCGTACAAATGGTAACGGAAAACTGTTGATAAATCAAACCGGTAATACCATCCAAAAAACCCACCGGTACAAAAATTGCCAACAACACAAGCGAAGTTGCAATCAAAGCACTGGAAATTTCTCCCATAGCTTTATAGGTTGCATCTCTGGCATTCATATTTTCATGTTGCAGCAAATACATTACGCGTTCCACCACCACAATAGCATCATCAACCACCAAACCGATAGCCAACAACAGCGCAAACAATGTAAACATATTGATGCTGTAACCTATCATCAGCATCACGCCAAATGTTCCCAAAACCGAAACCGGAATAGTTAAGGCCGGAATAATGGTTGAATTTACATCCTGCAAGAAGAAGTAACATACAGCCACTACCAACATCAACGTTAAGAACAATGTCATAACAACTTCCTCAATGGAGGCATCAATGTATTTTGTTGAGTCATAGACTACGGCATATTCCATATCTTCCGGAAAACTTTTTGCTAACTCTTCCATTGTTTTTTTGACGCCTGTCATAGTAGCAATTGCATTACCTCCCGATGCCAAAGCAATAGACACCGTAACCGAGTTTTTCTCATTGTACAAAGATGACTGCGAATAACTTTCTTGTCCCAACTCTACGCGGGCAACGTCTTTTAAGCGCACCAAACCGCCGGCATCTGCAGTTCTGACGATAATATCCTCAAATTCCTCTTTAGTGCTCAAACGTCCGGTTGTTTGCAGAGAAAATGTCATTTGATTGCTTTCTTCGGTCGGAACTGCGCCGACTTTACCTAATGATGGTTGATAATTCTGACCGGATATGGCACTTTTCACATCATTTATGGTAATATTTAAAGCAGCCATTTTATCCGAATTCAACCAAATACGCATACTTAAAGCTGAGCTGAATACGCTGATTGCACCCACCCCCGGAACTCTTGAAAGAGGTCTTTCGATATTATTGTACACATAGTCGGCAAGGTTAGCTTCACTAAGTGTGCCTTTTGGCGAAATAAATGATAAATACCCCAAAATATTTGACGATTCCTTAGTTACCTCCACACCCTGTTTGGTTACGGCATCCGGCAGTTTTGAATTTGCCTGCTGCACACGGTTCTGAACCTTAACTTGTGCCGTATCCGGATCGGTTCCGGTTTCAAAAGTTACCGTTAAGTTATAAGTGGCATCTTCGGATGAAGAATCCATATAAAGCATATTTTCCACACCGTTTATTTCATCTTCGATAGGAATACCCACCATATTGGCGATAACCTCTGCCGATGCTCCCGGGTAAAATGCCGATACCGATATTTGCGGCGGTGTCACTTCCGGATACAAAGCTATCGGCAATTTTACGACGGAAATCAAACCGACAACCACAATTAAAATTGAAATAACAAAAGAAAAGCGCGGGCGCTCAATAAATGTTGCCGAAAACATTGTTCATTCTCCTTACTTTTCATCGGTTAAATGGTTTGGATTAACTGTCATTCCAACAGCTACCTTTTGTAAACCCTGAACAATGACTTTCTCATCTCCGTTCAAGCCACTCTTAACTTCCTGATTTTCACCCATCACCGTACCTAAAGTTATGTATTTTTGCTCAACTTTGTTATCGGAATTGACAATCATGACATAAGTACCGTTAATATCAGACATCAAAGCTTGTTGCGGAACCAAAAACGCATCTTGAGCCGCCGTAAAGTGAATATATATATCGACATAGTTGCCCGGAACCAAAAAATTATCCGAATTTTCAACATCCAAATAAACCGGAATTGTTGCTGTGGTGGCATCAACTTCATTATCCACAAAAAAGTTTTTCGTTTCAGCTTTCCTTACATCACCGTTCGGTAAAACAATTTCTACAAAAGCGCTTTCACTAACGCTTTCAGAATTTTTCATAATCATCAAACGCTCTTTATCGCTTACGGAAAAAGCAATTCTTATCGGGCTTGTTTGGACAATACGGGCAAGTTTACCGGTTGATGGATTAACGTAATTTCCGACTGAGACCAGAGCTTTACCAATTCTACCGTCTATCGGAGACTTAATCTCGGAGTGTTCTAAGTTGAGTTTTGCTATTTCCAATTCTGCTTTGGCTTGTCTTAACTCACTTTCTGTTTCTTCCAGATCTTTATCTGAAGTGTATTTGCTTTTATTTAATGTACTTAGACGATTATATTGTTTCTGTGTACGTTCTAAAGCTGCCTCTGCTTTTTCCTTATCGGCTATATATTGAGTTTGTTCTATCACAAAAATATTTTCACCTTTTTTAACATCGGTACCACTTTCAAAAAGTATCTTTTCCAAATAACCTGAAACCTGAGGAACAATATCCACACTGTTAATTGCCTCAACCTTGGCAATATGTTTTTTCTTTTCCGAAATATCTCCTTTTATTAAAGAACGTGTCAATACATACGGAGGTTCGCTTGATCCGGCTTTTGCGGAAATTTCCGATGTAGTCAAAGTGTGCAAGTATGCACCTATTATCATAAACAATGCGGCATACACACCATATTTTATCAAAGTTTTATATTCGTTTTTCTTCTCAGTCATAGTTCTAGCCCTTATATATTAAACGATTTCTCTGTCTTCGGATATTTTGTTACCCGACTGTAATAACCCAGTATAAGATAATCTATCTATATTTTTTTAAATAGCAACAATAAAATTAAGCTTATAGAAATACTTGTATGAAATTATTCACTGTATGTGTTTTTAACAAAGTAAATATTTCATTGTTTAAATTTTTCTTGTAATTTTTCCAAAAATAGATTGGCAGCAGCAGAACGTACAGATGATTTATTCCAAACAATATTTAATTTTGCTTCCAATTTTGGTTCAAGCGGACGAAAACAAAGCGGACTCTTATCAGAAGTATCGGCCAATTTATCAAGTGTTATCGCGTATCCGATACCGGATTTTACCATGATTGCGGCATTATATATTAAATTATAGGTTGCCACGGTATTCAGACTATCAAGCTGACCGTGAAACCATTTAATGAATTCATTATTTGATGATTTTTTTATGGCTTGTCTGGAATTTATTAAAGGCAAACCTTTTAAGTTTTCAAACCTGACAGATTTATATTTTGCAAGCGGACTGTCTTTGCGCATCAAAACACCCCAAACATCGGTGACAGGCAGTGCAACACTGTTATATTTTGATGTATCGTTATGTTGTACCAAAAGCCCAAAATCCAAAAGTTTTTTATCTAGCTTTTCCATAACATCTTCGGCATTACCGGAGTAAAGATGAAAAATAATATTCTGGTTTGTGGTGCGTATTTCTTTAATAACTTCGGCAATATAGCGCATGGCATCGGTTTCACCGCCGCCGATATAAACATCACCTTTAACATCATTACCTGAAGAAATAATGTCTTTCTTGGTTTTATCCACCATTTCAATAATTTCTTCGGCTCGGTCTTTCAGAAGTATCCCCTCATCAGTCAAAGTAATTTTATATTTTCCGCGCACAAAAAGCTTTTGTTTAAGTTCGTATTCCAAATCTTGCAGTTGACGGGTTAAAGTCGGTTGGGTTAAATGCAAAACATTGGCTGCGGCAGTAATACTTCCTTCACGAGCAACAGTCAAAAAATATTTCAAAACACGTATTTCCATGCGGAAAATATAACAAATTTAATTATGCTTGTCAAGCATAATTAAATATTGAAAATAAGTATTTGCTATATAAAAACAAACATTGTATATTAATGACAGAGTAAATTAAACATAGGAGAAAATTTATGAAAATGAGAAATTTATGTGCTTTATCCGTGGCAACTTTGAGTTTGATGTTTGCCGCACCTGACCACGCTTGTGCCGCGGATGGAAACAATGCCGAATGGGACAAGGTTTTTGCCAAGTCCGATAAGGTTGATGTAAAAAAAGTAACTTTCAAAAACCGTTTCGGTATTGAACTGGTCGGGGATTTATACGAACCGAAAAATAAGTCGGAAGGTAAAATGCAAGCGATTGCGGTTTCCGGCCCGTTTGGTGCGGTTAAGGAACAATCTTCCGGACTTTATGCGCAAACTCTTGCCGAGCGTGGTTTTGTTACATTGGCTTTTGATCCGTCGTTTACCGGAGAAAGCGGCGGCGAAGTGCGTAATGTAGCCTCCCCTGACATCAACACCGATGATTTCAGCGCGGCTGTTGACTATTTGACCACTCTGCCGGAAGTTGATGAAAATAAAATCGGCATTGTCGGCATTTGCGGTTGGGGCGGATTTGCCTTGAATGCGGCGGCACAGGATACCCGTATTAAAGCAACCGTTACTTCTACAATGTATGATATGACAAGAGTAACTGCTCACGGCTATAATGACAGTATGTCTGCCGATGATTTATATAAAATGCGCCAAGATTTGAATAATCAGCGGACGGCAGATTACAAAAACGGCTCTTTTGCCGAAGCGGCAGGATTGCCGGATAAACTAACCGGCGAAGAACCGCAGTTTATTCAAGACTATTTCAACTATTACAAAACAAAACTCGGTTTTCATCCGCGCTCCATCAATTCTAACGGACATTGGAACGTTACCTCGGCACTTTCGCTGATTACGCAGCCGATTTTGGCCTATGCCGACACCATTAAGGCACCGGTTTTGATGATTCACGGCGAAAAGGCGCACAGCCGCTATTTTTCGGAAGATGCCTTTAAAAAACTGACCGGCGACAATAAAGAATTGATGATTATTCCGAATGCCAATCACACGGATTTATATTATAAAACAGATGTTATTCCGTTTGATAAAATAGAAACATTCTTCAAGGATAATCTGAAATAAGGAGCGGTTAAATGAAAAAAGTTTTAATTATATCGAGCAGTTTGCGTGGCGGCAGCAATTCCGAAATTTTGGCTCATGAAGCAGAAAGAGGAGCTAAAGATGCCGGCAGCGAAGTGGAATTTATTAACCTTAAAGGTAAGGATATAAAATTCTGCATCGGCTGTTTGGCGTGTCAAAAAACATTTAAATGCGTACAAAATGACGATATGGCAGAATTAATCGGCAAAGTGCAAAATGCCGATGTGTTGATTTTTGCCACACCGATTTATTATTACGAAATGAGCGGGCAGCTGAAAACATTTCTGGACCGTTGCAATCCGCTTTTTCCGCAAGCCAACAAATTTAAGGACGTGTATTTGATTACATCATCCTATGATGGTTCCGAAAATACCGCTGACAGAGCGATTAGCGGCTTAAAAGGCTGGATTGAGTGCTTTGAGCAATCCCGCTTTGCCGGAGCTTTGGTCGGCGGAGGAGTTAACGAGCCGAAATCGGCCTCCGGTCGCGAAGACTTGTTGCAAAAAGCCTATGAATTGGGAAAAAATATTTGACTTATGTATAAGTTTTGATTAAATCAATACCAAAATGCGTCGGTTTTAATATGTTTCCAACAATTTTTGAAATATAATTAATTCCTATGTTGCAAAAGTATTTGACAAAGGAATGGAAAATGAAGAAGATATTTTATTATAATTTCAAACCATTAAATCCATGGCTTCTGTTTAATATCGGTATTACGTTATTAATCTGCTCGTGTTTTGCGTGCGGACGGAATATCTTTGTCTATCCGCAAATGTGGGTTATATTGGGGTGCGTGATTTTTTCGTGGGGTGTATGGTATTATAAATATATCCATCCGCAAGTAATGGCCGTCATTACCGATGAAAGCATAAAAATAGACCATACCAATCCCGTTAAATGGAAAGATATTGACCATGCGGAAGAAAAAACGGTTGTATGTTGGTTCAAACAATATCGCGTTCTGGCTTTGGTTCCAAAGGAAAATATAAACTATCAATATAACTGGCTGCAAAAACATAATCCTTTTCCGGCATTTTCCGTTCCACTTTACGGGTTGCTGACAGCAGAAGACGAAAAAGAAATTACCAGAATCGTTTGCGAAAAAGTTAAACTGGTTTCTATGAAAGAATAATGTCTTTACGGCGATAATATAAAATCAGACAAACCAAAAAGGACTGAAGAAGATATGCGCAACAAAAAGATATTGGTGGTTTATTTTTCAAAAACCGGTGAACAATACAGTGTCGGAAATATTACCGAAGGTAACACGGCAATTGTCGCCAAAATGATAGCCGAACAAACCGGCGGCAGTTTGTTTGAAATAAAATTAAAAAATAACACCTATCCGGTGGCTTATACAGCATTGACAGAAGTAGCTAAAGCAGAGAAAAACAGCAATGCCCGTCCGGAAATAGCGAGTGATGTTTCGGACTTTGACAGTTATGATGTGGTTTTTATCGGCGGTCCGGTGTGGTGGGAAGATTTGCCGATGGCAGTTTACACCTTTATTGATAAACACGATTGGAGCGGCAAAATTGTGGTTCCTTTTTTAACTCACGAGGGCAGCGGTTTAACCTCGGTGCCGAATAATCTGAAAAATGCCACCGGTGCCGAAATGCTTGACGGATTGGCAATTTACGGGCATATTGCTCAAAACGAGCGGAACAAAGCAAAAGAAAATGTTGTAAATCAGCTCAATAAATTAGGATTTTAGAGAGAACATAAATTAAAATAAGGACAATTTTTATGACAATGTGGATTATAATTTTTTGGGTAAGCATTGCTTTTGCTATAATAACATTGTTTTATGTCAGTGCAAGAATACCGAATCTGATAGAATTTATCAATCTTACCGAATGGAGAAGTTTCAAACGATTCTCACTCGGATTATTGATTACATTGGGGTTTACAGGATTACTTACACTTTGTATTGATTTTATAAATGCAATTGTCTGCGTGATGTATATTGCAATGATATGGGCTTTGAGCGATTTTGCGTTTTGGTTGATAGAAAGGCTTATTCATATCACTTTTGCACATTATTATGCCGGTTGGGCAGCATTGTTTATAAGCATAATAGCATTAAGTATCGGTTGGTATTCAGATCACAATGTATGGCAAACAAACTATGAATTAAAAACCAATAAACAAATGCCTGATCTGAAAGTGGCAATGTTTGCCGATTCACATATCGGGACAACTTTTGACGATAAGGATTTTGCCAAGCATTTGGAAACCATTCAGACACAAAATCCGGATATATTGCTTATTGCGGGAGATTACGTTGATGACGGAACAACACGTGAGCAAATGATACACTCTACCCGCACTCTAGGACAAATAAAAACAAAATACGGCATTTATTATGTTTCAGGTAACCATGATAAAGGTTATTACGGTGCGGCATATCGTGGATTTTCTGAAGATGATTTGTTTGATGAACTTAAAAAGAACGGTATCAATATTCTGCAAGATGAGAGTGTTTTGGTAGATAATTTGTTTTATATCGTCGGAAGAAAGGATTATTCCGTTCAGCACGAGCAAGGCGGGCATCGAAAATCAATAGAAGAACTCACAAAAGATTTAGATAAAAGCAAATATATAATTGTTTTAGATCATCAACCGGTTGAATACAATAAAGAAGTCGTTGCAAGAGTTGATTTGGTACTAAACGGTCATACGCATGGCGGGCAGCTTTTTCCATTCAATCAAGTCGGAAAATGGATAGGAGCAAATGATTTGGTATACGGTTATAAAAAGCTCGGTAATACAGATTTTATTGTAACTTCCGGCATATCCGACTGGGCTATTAAATTTAAGACAGGAACAAAATCAGAATTTGTTATTATCAATATAATGAAAGGAGAAAGAAATGAAAGTGCTGCTAATTAACGGAAGTCCGCATAAAGAAGGGTGTACATTCACAGCTCTTAACGAAGTTGCAAACACCCTGAATAAAAACGGTATTGCAACGGAAATCTATCATGTAGGAACAAAACCGATTGCAGGTTGTATTGCTTGCCGAAAGTGTCACAAAACCGGAAAGTGTGTGTTTAATGACGGTGTCAATGAAATCGGTGCCAGATTAGATGAATTTGACGGTATTATTTTAGGCTCACCGGTTTATTATGCCGGACCTTCCGGACAGATTTGTTCTTTTTGCGACCGTTTATTTTTTGCTTATGCTCCAAAACTGGCCGGCAAATTGGCGGCCGCTGTTGTATCTTGTCGTAGAGGCGGTGCCACGGCTTCTTTTGATCGCTTAAACAAATATTTTACAATCAGCAAAATGCAGGTTGTCGGTTCGCAGTATTGGAATATGGTGCATGGTTTTACACCGGAGGATGTTGAAAAAGATAAAGAAGGGTTGCAAACTATGCGTACTTTAGGGCAGAATATGGCATGGCTGTTAAAATGCATCGAAATCGGGAAGAAAAACGGCATTATCAGACCAGAATACGAGGAGATTATATTTACCAGCTTTCCGGATGGAAAATAAAGAGAGAGATAGAATGGCAAAACAAAATACAAAAAAAGATTTGATTATGGCTCCAATGCCTGTGTTGGTTATCGGGACTTATGATGAATACGGTGTGCCGAATGCCATGACTGCTGCATGGGGAACACAATGTGATATGGATAAAATCACAATATTTTTATCCAATCACAAAACAACCGATAATCTGAAACTGAAAAAAGCATTTACGGTGGCTTTTGCAACCAAAGAGACGTTGGTTGAAACCGATTATTTTGGGATAGAATCGGGAAAAGGCATTAACAAAATTAAAAAAGTAGGTTTCCATACGCATAAATCAGAGTTTGTAGATGCACCTGTGATAGACGAATATCCGGTCACAATTGAGTGCGAGGTACTAAAATTAGAAGATGATGATGGCGATTATCGTTTGTTAGGCAAGGTTGTTAATGTTGTTGCCGAAGAATCCGCTTTAGATGAAAATGGCCGTGCTGATTTAGATAGATTAAACTTGATTTCTTATGACAGTGTAGCCCATGGCTATCGTTTATTGGGCGGTTTGGTCGGTAGAGCATTCAGAGATGGTTTAATAATAAAAGACAAATAGAAAGGAAAACTTATGAAAAAACTTTTAACAGCAATTTTGATGGGAAGTGCCATAATGGCAACCACTGCAGAAGCCAAAACATTGGTGGCATATTTTACTTTAACGGGAAATACCGAAAAGGCTGCTAAAATCGTGGCCGAAGAAACCGGAGCAGATTTATATAAAATTGAGTTGGTTACACCGTATCCGTCAGAATATAAAGAACAGACAAAGCTTGCTAAAAAAGAATTGGCAGATGGCACCCTACCCCCGATTAAACCTTGGCCGGAAAACATCGGTGAATATGATGTCGTATTTGTCGGCTCTCCGGTTTGGTGGGGTACAATGGCAACACCGGTGCGTACGTTCTTAGCATCTGGTGTATTAAAGGGTAAAACGGTTATTCCTTTTGTGACACATGGTGGCGGCGGTGCCGATAATTCTTTTACTGATACTGCAAAATTATGTGAGGGCTGTAACGTTATTACTGACGGTTGGTCCAATTATAGCAGCATTACGTTCGGTGTAGGCAGATGGGCAAAGAATAACTTGGAAAAAATAGCAAAATGAAGAAATGGGTTCAAACGCTAAGATTGATAACGCAAGCCTGCTTTATGGCAGGCTTGTTTTTGCCTTTAATCCATCCGGAAACGATGGCAGGTTATCTGTTTTGGACAGTACTGGCAGTCGGTGTCTTTTTTTGCGGATGGGTGTGTCCTTTTGGAGCTATTCAAGATTGGCTTGGTTGGGTGGGCGGAAAGTGCAAACTGCCGCGCTTTAAAATGCCTTGGAAAGTTCAAAAATATCTGCAAATTTCCCGTTATATATTTTTGGGTTTAATGTTTTTAGGAATTACTTTTTCATTTTTAAATGCTCGGTTTTATTTTCAAGATAATCTTATCCATAATATGCTTTCATGGACAAGCGGTATCACATTGGTCACCTTTTTGATTATCAGTCTGTTTTTTGACAGACCATTTTGTAATTATTTTTGCATGAAGGGAGCTGCTGATGGATTGATGAGCATAATTCGTCCTTTCAGTATCAGGCGTAATCAAAAAACATGTATTCATTGTCATCTGTGTGATAAAGTGTGTCCCATGAATATCCCCGTAGAAAACACAACCTTTGTACGCCATCCAAATTGTATCAATTGCATGAAATGTTTAAGTATTTGTCCTAAAAACTGCATCAAATTTAGTTTAATGAATATCCATTCAAAAAGGAGAAAAAATGAAAAAAGTGATGATTATCAACGGCAGTCCGCGTAAAAACTTTAATACTGCAAAGATGTTGAAAGAAGCTGCAAGAGGTGCTGAAGATGCAGGTGCCGAAGTCGAATATGTCAACCTTTATGATATAAGCTATAAAGGTTGCATCAGCTGCCTGATATGCAAACGCAAAGGGGTAGAACAACAAGGTTTATGTTTCTATAAGGATGATTTACGCCCTTTATTGGAAAAATGCTTAAATGCCGATGCCGTTATTATCGGCTCGCCGGTTTATCATTCTTATCCGAGCGGTATGATGCGCAGCTTTCTGGAGCGTTTTATGTTTCCGGCGCATACTTATATGATTGATAAGGAAAATGGCGGATTAAAGCGCGTTTTGAACCGTACATTGCCGACAGCATTGATTTTTACGATGAATGCCAACGAAGAACAATTCAAGCAACATCATTATGACATAGTGCTTGGAGATAATGAGATGAGCTTGCGTGCGGTGTTCGGCTATTGTGAAACATTATATGCATTTGATACATTCCAATATACGGATTATGCCAAGTATGATTGTGATTTGTTTGACTCTGCGCATAAAGCAAAAGTGCGTGATGAGCAATTTCCGAAAGATTTGACAAAAGCTTATGAAATGGGTAAACGTTTGGCAACAATGGAAATATAAAGGAGTTACAATATGAAAATACAAGCTGTAAAGTTTTATAAAAACGGATTTATGAATCAGCCGTTTGCTTTTGGCGGTGAAGACGGCATGGAAGCATTTGATGCAAACAAAAAATATCGCTCTTGTTTGCAAAATTATGTGATTGATACCGGAAACGAGGTTATTTTGGTAGATACAGGATTGCCTGCGGATTTCCCGGAAGATTGGAAATGTCCGCGTTGCAAACAACCGAAAACAAAATTTAATGCGGCTTAAAAAGGAGGAAATATAATGAGTATTTACGATTATAATGTGCCGAAAGCAAACGGCGAAGAATTGAAATTGGCCGACTTAAAGGGTAAAGTATTGCTGATTGTGAACACTGCAACCGGATGTGGATTTACACCGCAATATGAAGCAATAGAAGCTCTTTACGAAAAATATCACGATAAGGGGTTGGAAGTGATAGATATTCCGTGCAATCAATTCGGACATCAAACTCCGGAAACAGATGCCGAAGTGCATGAGTTTTGCCAACTTCATTACAATACCAAGTTTGCACAACTGAAAAAATCGAATGTTAACGGTGCCAATGAATTACCGCTCTATACTTATTTGAAAGCACAAATCGGTTTTGAGGGTTTGGGTGAACATAAATTAGCTTCACTTTTGGCGGAGATGCTTGCTAAAGAAGATAAAGATTGGGCTTCAAAGTCGGATATTAAATGGAATTTTACCAAGTTTTTGGTAAATCGCGTGGGTAAAGTAGTTGCTCGTTTTGAGCCGACAGCAGATATGAATAAGATGGAAGTAAAAATCGCCGAACTTATTTAAACCGAGTTTGATAGATTATAAAATAAATTGCGAAGATAAAAAGGAAAAACTTGAGGCGCATAAAGCCGTAGTGAAACGCTTTAAAACCATGATTAATACCGCAGACTCAAACCTTGCCAAAGAACTGGTGTCAGAAGATGCTTCGTTTTATACTCCGGCACTCCCTACCCCGCTTTATGGAGGTGAATGACATCACCCGCCGAAGGTATGATCGGCATTTTGCGCGGCATCGGTGCACTAAAATAAATAATAAACAGAATATCCGAAGGGAGGTTATGTTTGGTGGTCGTGAAAGGATTGGCTTCACCGCTGCGTCGGCTATCAGCTAAAACTGATCGGCATACTCGCATCTGCCGGCGCCTCCTTGTCAAATCTACTTCTTGTATATTCGAGACTTTATCATCACGAATAAGCGCAAAAGTATCTTTTATTCGCCACAGTTTTAAGCCAATATCTGCTTATGTTTTCCGGTCTGCCACCGGTCATTTTTCAGTAATGAATGCTCGCTTGTATGACATAAAGAATATCCTGCGATCGGACTATTTTTTAATATTTTCTCAAATAAATATAATCCTAAACATTTCCCAAAGCCAAAACACAAAGAAAATTAAAGCAAAAAGGACATATTTATTAGAAATATACTTCTTAATTTTCGG
>CACWUA010000022.1 GCA_902763905.1 uncultured Pseudomonadota bacterium
TCCGACTGCCAAGACCACCTGCACCGGTATTGAAATGTTCCGCAAGCTTTTGGATGAAGGCGAAGCCGGCGATAACATCGGTGTATTGTTGCGTGGTACGAAGCGTGAAGAAGTAGAACGCGGTCAAGTATTGGCTGCTCCGGGCACGATTACCCCGCACACCGACTTCACCAGCGAATGCTACATTTTGACGAAGGAAGAAGGCGGTCGTCATACTCCGTTCTTCTCTAACTATCGTCCGCAATTCTATTTCCGTACGACCGATGTAACCGGTACGATTCAATTGCCGGAAGGCACGGAAATGGTTATGCCGGGTGATAACGTAACCATTACGGTACAACTGTTGAACCCGATTGCGATGAGTGAAGGTTTGCGCTTTGCTATTCGCGAAGGTGGAAGAACTGTTGGTGCCGGCGTTGTTTCCAAGATTTTGAAATAACGTCTAGCTAGTAACTACTTGAGGGACTTCTCCTCGTGTACGTTTTGTGTACACGTCGTCGAAGTCCCTCTTCGTATTTACACACTAGACGTTATTTTTGTGTATGTTCTTTAAGTAATTTTTAAAAAAAGTTCATTGGCTTATGTACCTTTGTTGTACACCGCGCCAAGGGACTTTCTGCGTATTTAAACGTTAATCGCAATTTTTCTTGTTATGGGTAGATAAAGAACACGTCATCCTGACACATGTCAGGATCTCGTGCAGAATAGGCACATAAAAAAATTAAATGTCATCAAAAAAATCCCTCGCGGCGGTTAAGCGGCGGGGGATTTGAATTTTACGGAACTTTTACAAAGTCCAAGCCTTTTACATCGCATAACATAAAAAGAAGCATACCAAAAACTATATAAATCGTTGCATTCAATTTTATGAAAGTTAATGCACTTTTTCACCTTTTTTATTGATTTATTAAGATTATATACCTATAGTGTAATTGTTGAGGTTTGCCCGAAACTCAGCAAGGAATCGTTATCCTGTCAGTATGGGCGATAGTAGCTATTGTATAAATGCCAACGGTTGCTATCTCAAAGGGCATACACCAATCTGGTGGATGCCACTGAAATAAGGCTTGCTCGAATAAGTGGGCTACTCTCATACTGACGTAGTAACGACATCCACCGCCTTTGCGCGTTTTGCTCGGGTTGATTGGTGCTTGTCATTGTTTAAGTTTATTGCAACTACATTTTTCGCTTTCTTTTATGTGCAGATGGTTTGTGCGCATGAGTTTGTTGCAACCATAATCAAAATAAATGACGGTGATACAATAACGGCTTTAGTTAATAATGAAACGACCAAAATCCGCTTGCTTGATGTTGATTGTTATGAAACCAAGAAGAACGCAAGAGCAAAATTTCAGCAAAAATACTATGGATTGCCGGTTGATGAAGTTATAAAAAACGGCAAGCAATCACGGAAAATATTAAAAAAAATACTTAAAGACCACAGATATATAAGACTTGAGTGGGAAAAACGTGATTCTTTCGGCCGTATCTTAGGCAAAGTGTATCTGGATGACATAAAGTCAGCCGGTGTGATTGATGTTAATCGGTATATGTTAAATCAGGGCGGTTGCAATAAATACGTGCCAAAGAATGCGAGGAAAAAATCCAAAAAGAAAAGGTAAATGACGGAAAGCTGAGCTGTGCTTGGAATTTTCCATTTGACTGTCTGACAAATTTCCGTCATTTGGCTAACTGGCGGGAGCGACGAGACACGGTCTTGCGGCGCTGCGCTAGCTTCGGTCACTCGTTCGGTCTTGTCGAGCCAACAAAAAAAGGCCGCTATAAAAGCGACCTCTTTGTGTTATTGGCGGGAGCGACGAGACTCGAACTCGCGACCTCTGCCGTGACAGGGCAGCGTTCTAACCAACTGAACTACACCCCCGCAGAACAATATGACTTATAAAGGAACTTTTTTTAAATTGCAATACTTTTTTTATTTTTTTTTACACATTTTTTTTTGAAACGCAAAAACTAGCGTTTGCACGGGTATAACTTTATTATCTGCTTGCTTTAAATTTCAAACCTTTTATCATCAGTCCAAAATAGGGGAATAGTGAAGTATGCCTGCATTTAAAAATTTTAGAAAGAAATTACGCCGTCGTCGGATAGAAACGTTTTTGCTGGCCGGTTATGCCTTTGCCGTAACTTGCGCACTGTTCTTGTCTCTACTTAATAAACCTTTTTCTGCCGAGCCAAAATTACCTATAACTCATGTGTCCGGCGAATCGTATGACTTCAGCAGCGATATTATGACACCGGCTTTTAGTGATTCGTCTTCGAATAATCCTTTTGATCAGATTTATACCGAAGTAAATAATATCAAGCTGCTGAGCTCAAATGAAGTTGTGCAGTCAAAGTTTGAAATTGTGCAAAATGATAAAAATGTGGTAATGCCCATTGGTGCCAAGCCTAAATATGAGGCGAGTTACGGAGATTTCTCCGGTATTTATCAAAAAGAACGCCGTGTGGTGGTTATTGAAAAAGGTGATACGTTTATAGGAATTTTAACTAAGCTCGGAATGAATACCAAAAGCGCTACCGAAGCGTATAATGTTTTGCGCAAAGTTTATGATGCGCGCAAATTACAGGTGGGGCAGTATATAGCTCTTACCGCTACTTTTGATGTGCGTTTACATCAGTTGGAAATGCTCGATAAATTGACGATAACACCTGAACGGGGAGTTAAGTATATTTTGAGTGTAAACGAATATGATAAATATGTGGCAACAGTGGAGCGAGAAAAGTTTCAGCAAGATGTTAAAGTCGTAAGCGGTACGGTTGACGGACCGGTTGTTAACTCAATGATTAATGCCGGTGCAGTCAGACGTGTTGCTAACGATGTTATTGTCAGAATGTCGCATTTGCTTAATTTCAGAACCGAAATTCATAAGGGCGATACGTTCAATATTAAATATGAAGTCAGTAAGGCGGCAAACGGCGATGTGGTCAAAATCGGTAATTTGCTGTCTGCCTCGATTAAGACGGCCAAGCGTACTTATAAAATTTATCGTTTTAAGGACAACTATTACAACGAGAAAGGTGAAACCAAGAAAACCGGTTTGGATATCAAGCCTTTAGCTATGCGCGGAGCACGTATTTCATCATTGTTTGGTTATCGTCGTCATCCGATTTATAAAACGATGAAATTCCACAACGGAGTTGACTATGCAGCTCCTAAGGGAACTGCCATTTATGCCAGCGGACCGGGTGTTGTGGAAATGGCAAAATATGTTAACGGCTATGGTAATTATATAAAAATTCGTCATAATGGTGAGTATGAAACAGCTTATGGACATATGCAGGGATATGCCAAAGGAATCCGCAAAGGCGTGAGGGTGCGTCGCGGACAAGTCATTGGTTATGTCGGAAGCACCGGTCAATCTACGGGACCTCATTTACACTTTGAAATTCTGCGCAAAGGTCAACGAATTAATCCGCTTAAATCTAACGTTGCAACCGGAAATGATTTAGGCGGAAGTCAGTTGACAGAGTTTAAACATCGGATGAATCAAATTGATGCAATGAAGGAAAAAATCTTCAAAAAAGAAGAAAATGCTCCGGTGCTGGCTTCTGTTGTACAAGCCGAGAAGGAAAAAGCCGAGGCAGAAGCGACACTTAGTGCAACAGATGAGAAAATTGCAGATAGTAATCAGCATAATGAAGCTGAAACCTCAGCAGAAGTTAAAACAGTTGAAAACGATAAAAACATCGCTAAGAAAGAGACTATTGCAGCTGAGCAGATGCAAAATGAAGGTGAGAAAGAAGATATTATAGAATCCGTGAAAGAAGAAAAAACAGAAGCTTCTGAAGAAAAGAAAGCCGAAGAAATACCGGCTGATGAATACAAAGGAAAGCGCTATAATCCACCGTTGCTTTCTGCAGCCGAAGCACGTAAAAAATATTTGCCGACAACCAAAACACTTCCGCCAGGAGTCAAACAGGTAAAGGTTCCGGCACGCAAGCCACGTTATGCCAGACGTTAAACGTGTGTAATCTTCAATGAATATACTTGATAAACGCGTTATAAAAAATTACATTTATAAAAAATGTGGATAGGCTTAGGGAGATTATGAATATGGATAATTTGCCATTGTTGAGGGATATTCATCTGCCTGACGGCAGTGTGTCAATTTTTCCGTTGGCATACGGTTGGTGGGGCCTTCTGTGCAGTTTATTGGGACTGTATGTCTTATACCTGATTATAAAGATAGTGTGGCGGCAAAGTGCCAGAATTTACGCTAGGCGGATATTATTGTCATTGAAAGGCGATACCGGACTTGTTTCGGCGGTTAAACTATCTGAAATTATGAGGCGGGCATGTGTGCGCAAATACCCTGATGCCGTAGCTAAATCAGGAAAAGAATGGATTGATTTCTTGAACTCCAAATCAAAGCTGAAACTGAGCGGTACGGCGGCGATTTTGCTGCAAAATGCTCCGTTTATGGTAAAGCCAGAATATAAGCCCGAAGATATGCAGATCGTATGGAATTATTGTTATGAGTGGATAGGAGAAAATTTATGATTGTTTTTGCCAATCCGAGTGCCTCATGGCTATTGTTGCTTCCGGTTTTTATATTTTATATTTTTCCGGATGCCGCCAAAATGTACGGAGATGCACTGCAGGTTCCGTTTGTTAAAGATATTATGGCTATAAAAAATGATAATTTATCGGGACGTACTAAAAATAGAGCAAAAGTGCAGGATTCATTTATTAAACTTTTGTTTATGCTGCTTTTATGGATATTGATAACAGCTGCTTTATGTCGGCCACAATGGGTGGGAGAACCGCAAAAAATACATCACGAATCGCGAGATATTATGTTGGTTGTTGATGTTTCAAAATCTATGATGGAGCGTGATTTTGCTTATAACGGAAGACTTTATGACCGAATGTCTGCAGTAAAGCAAGTGGTGGCGGATTTTGCCGATGAACGCAGAGATGATCGCATTGGGTTGGTGGTATTCGGTACCAGAGCTTATATGCAAGTACCTTTGACGTATGATAAAAAATCCTTAAAAGAGACTTTATTGGCCATTGAACCTGGGATGGCAGGGGCTTCTACCTCTATCGGAGATGCCGTCGGTGTGGCTTTGAAAAATTTGGCACTCAATGATGATAAGGCGGAAAATAAAGTTATTATTCTTTTGACTGATGGTGAAAACAACGATGGAAGTATTTCTTTTCCGCAGGCAATAAAACTGGCTCAGGAGGAAAATATTAAATTTTATACCATCGGAGTAGGTAGTGATACATTAAGTCTTTTCGGTGGATTGTTCAGTATTCCGGCAGACAGCGGACTTGATGAAAACAATCTGCGTCAATTGGCTGAAGCCACAAAAGGTACATATTACAGAGCAAAAAATGTTAATGCCTTGCAGCAAATATATGGCGAAATAAATAGATTGGAAACACAGAATCATGAAGGAAACTTTGTGCGGCAAACCAAAGATCTGTTTTATTATCCGGCAGCATTGGCTCTTTTATTGTTTTTTGCAGTGTTAGCGTGGATAAGGAGTAAATAAAAAAAATGGAGTGGTTGCAGGATTTTCATTTTTTGCGTCCGTGGTGGCTATTGGGGCTGATTATCCCGTTTTTATGGGGGTGGTTTATGTGCCGCAATGAGCGTGTACAATCTTCTTGGGCCGAAGTTTGTGATGAACATCTGCTTAATTATTTGTTGATTAAAGGTGATAACAGACAGCGTCGCCTTTCGTATGTGATTGCGGTTTTGTTTATGATATCGGCCATTATTGCTTTAGCGGGACCAACGTGGATAAAAAAAGCTGCTCCGACACTCAGTGCGGATAATCCGGTGATGATTTTGTTGAATATGTCTTCAGATATGAAAAATAAAGATGTTGCTCCGGATAGATTGACACGGGCACGGTATATTATCAAAGATTTTATTCAAACACTGCGCTCTACCGAAATCGGATTAGAGGTATACAGTGATGAGCCGTTTATTATTTCTCCGTTAACCGAAGATACGACATTGATTGACAATCTGTTACCGGCTATAACGTATGATATTATGCCGGCGAACGGTGATCGCTTGGACAGAGCTATTGATATGGCGGCAGAGCGTATGAAAAATACCGGATATAATACCGGAAATATAATTGTGCTTACGTCAGATGTAGGCGAGTATTTCGATGCGGCATTGGAGAGTGCTGCCGCAGCTCACGATAAGGGATTTGATGTAAATATAATAAAAGTAAGTGCGCAACCGAATGAGAAACTGCAAATGGTGGCGCAGAAAGGACATGGTATTTATTTGAATTATAATCACAATTATCAACAATTGAGCAATAAAATCAATAATTTGTATGCCAAGCAATTAAATGAAAGTAAAAATATACAATCGATATGGGTTGATATGGGATATTATTTGTTTTGGTTGCCGGCATTGTTGTTGCTTTATTATTATCGCCGCGGAGTGATTTTGGTACTTTTATTTTGTTTGGTCGCGACACAGACTCATGCCGGCTGGTTTTTGAATAATAATCAGGAGGCAATGCAATATTTCAAGGATAGGCAATATGATAAGGCTGCCCATACTTTTGAAGATACAAAATGGCGCGGAGCGGCCGCGTATAAAAACGGTGATTATCTGCAAGCATATCGAGAATTTGCCAAATCAGACGATGTAGTCTCACTTTATAATCAAGGTAACGCATTGGCTAAATCAGGCAAAATAGATGAAGCTATAGCCAAATATGAAAAAGTTTTAAAACGTGATCCGCAATTTAAGGATGCTGAATTTAATTTGGAGTATCTGAAAAAAATGCAGCAAAATCAAAATCAAAAGCAGAATCAAAAACAGGATAACAAACAAGATAATCAGCAACAACAGAAATCCGGAGAAAATGAGAAATCTCAAGATAATCAGCAGCAATCGGATAATCAAGGTAACGAACAACAAAAACAAGAGCAGTCGAGAGAACAGACAAATAAGCAATCTCAGAACGCGCAAGAGCAGCAAAATGATGCTGATAAAACCGAAAAAGGACAAAACGGGCAACAAAATGGGGGAAATGAACGGCAAAATCAAGATAAACAACAATCGGATGACGCCGCATCACAAGCCGAGCCATCTGCCGATGCAAATGGTAGTGAGCCGCAGTCTGAACAGACACAAGCCGGAAAAGATGCAGCCGATAGACAATCAAAGTTGCAAGAAGGTGCCAATTTCAATGAAAAATCTGATGATTCAAAGCAAAACGGCAATGATAAAAATTCGGAAAATGAAAATATCGGAGATAGGCAAACCAAATCAGAATCTTCAGTTCAATCCGGTAATCCCGATGAACGCGGTCATGAAGCGGAGGAAGTGCAAATTCAAAACGGAGATAAAGATGTAAATGATTCCGAGAAAATACGCGCAAGAGTGCAAAAATTTAGAGATATTCCGGAGGATAACGGCGGCTTGTTACGCGCTTTGATAGCTAAAGAATACAGTAAAAACAGATATAGAGACGAATGAGGAAAAAATGTTTCAGAGAGTAATATTTTATGTGGTTACAATAATGTTATGGGCTGCAGACAGCTTAGCCGGACAGCTTTCGGCAAAAGTGGAACCGCAGCAGATTCAGTTCGGTGATACGGTAAAACTGGAAGTCAGTTACGAGGGGCAGGATGCCGGTTTAATACAGCCGAAATTTGATGTTCTCGGCAATGATTTTATCGTTTATTCAACTTCTTCTTCCATGCAGGTACAATATGTAAACGGTGTCGGACAACAAAAACGCGTGTGGACTTTGGTTTTGATGCCGCAGAAAGAGGGAACAATGGTTATTCCGGCTATTTCGGCAGGTCAATATTCAACCGCACAGCTGAATATCGAAGTTTTGCCAACAGGAGTGACGACGGTTAAGAAAACATCGCAAAATATAGTGAAAACAGCTACTGATAACACAGATGTAACACCTGCCAACTCTGATTTTTGGATGGAAATGTCTGCAGATATAAAAGATCCTTATTTACAGCAAGAAGTAAATACGACGCTGGTCATTTATGACAGTAAGAATATTCAATTTACGGAAGATCCGTTTTTTATAAACGCCGATGATTGGAAAATCAAACAGATAGGAAAACCGGAGGTTACCGATAAGAACGGTCAGCGAATTATTAAAATCAGATACGCCATGTTTCCGCAGAAAACCGGTCGTTTAATGTTACCTGCAGTGCAAGTTAAAGGGTATTATATCGAGCGTAGTCAGAATCAGACAACAAAGTCGGTTAACGGCTTTTTCCGCTTTTTTGATATAGGTTTTGATATAACCGATTTAACCAGTCAGCAAAAACCGATTATGATGCGGACTAAACCGATTGAGATGAAAGTCAAACCGATACCGGAAGACTACGGTAATGATTGGTGGTTGCCGGCGACAACGGTTTCTTTGAGTGCCCGTTGGAGCGATGAGCGTCCGGTATTTAAGGTTGGCGAAGCAGTTACGCGGGAAATAACTTTATCGGCAGCAGGTGTTGATGAGAGTCAGTTACCGATATTGGAATTTACACAAAATGAGGCATGGAAACAATATCCCGAGAATCCGGTTACGGCAGTTGTCGAACAAGGCAGAGAACTGCGTTCGACTGCGGTTACGAGAGTGGTATATATTCCACAGCGCGGTGGTGAGCAAATCATTCCGGAAGTAAAATTGCACTGGTATAATGTTAAAACGCATCAAATTGAAAATGCGATAATTCCGGCGGAGAAAATGTATGTCGGCGGAATGATTAACGATGCGACTTCAGTGGTTCGGTCAACAGCCGATGCGTCTGATGCAATTCCGGTAGCTTCGGAAAAAATAACAGAAATGCATACCGATAAAAAAAGCGGCAATTCAGATTTACGGTTGATTATTCTGATGGTCATTTGCGCCTTTTTATGTGGAATTATATGTAATTATTTGTTTCTTCGGCGTCGGATAGTTAATAACGGGGAACGCGCGAGTGATGACAGCGTGAGGGCGATTACCCGCAATTTGCGTAGTGCAGATTACAGAGCATTACGAGACAGTTTGATGCATTGGGGAGAAAAGGTGTTTAAAAATAATTGTATCAACAATTTAAATGATTTGGCAGAACAGGTTAAAGCTCCCGAATTTACCGAACAAATGAGATTATTGAATCAAAATCTTTATGCCGGAAGCAATGTTCCGATTAGTGCCGAAATTATTCTTAAGTATGTAAAAAAACAACAAAAGTCAAAGGCAGCTGATAAGGGCGCTCCGCTTCCGAATTTATATAAATAACTTGCAAATCGGGAAAATATGTGCTGTAATCGCATATCATATACAGGGGAAAAGGATGCCTTTATTAAAAAAGACGATTATGTGGGGATTTTTCTTGGCGGCGATGTATTTCGGCGGCGGTATGACACAAAGCGGCAGTAATTTTTTGCAAGGAATGGGCTTCCTTTCCATAGTGGCTGCGTTGGTTTGCTTATATTTGGTGCTGAAATTAATATGGGGGCCATTGAGCCAATATATGAAGTTAATTCTTTGTGCCGGTGTGGTATGGTTTTGTGCCTACAGTATAGGTTTGTTTGACGGAAATACCTTGCAATCATTTTTGTCTGGAAAGTCAGTTTCACCGGTTTCTAAACTTACACAGGATGATAAGGTGGAAGATGCCGATACACTGACAAGCGCTATGTTTGAAGACGAACATGATGACAATATGGAAATAAGCGATGAGGATAACGGCGGACTGGTTGGTAAGGTGAAGACAATGCTGTTTGGAACAACAAAAGGGGCAAACAAAGAAGCGTCAAAAGTATTTAATCCGTTGGAATATCCGAAAATTAAGGGATATCCACAAGTTTTAAGCGGCAGTATCTTGTATTTGGAAGGTATAAAAATAAAACTTTTGGGGATCGATGCTCCGGATGTAACTCAGACATGTGCGAATCGCTTTCAGCAAAGTTATAATTGCGGAAAACAAGCGCAAAATTGGCTACAGGAATGGCTTAACGGTAAAGAAGTAAGCTGTCATATTTTAAGTAAAATAGAGCAAGGATGGGCTACCGGCAGTTGTTTTACCGATAATAATCAATATGATGTGGCAGCGGTGGTGGTAAACGCCGGTTGGGCGGTAGCGTATACGCGTGTGACAGATATTTATGTGCCGTACGAACGGCAGGCTGCAGAAGCGCATCGCGGTTTATGGAACGGAACTTTTTATAAACCGTGGGATTGGAGAAATTTGCAAAATCGCAAATTAAAGGTGAAAATTAATTTTCCGAAACGTAAAAAAGTAAAAGCTAAATCGGAAACCGATGAAAAATTTAATTTTTGGGGATTGTTTTAGATGCAAAATGTATTTTATTCAGAATCTGAGCAAGAAACGGCAGAAATTGCCAAACGCTTGTCAGCAATCACAAAAAGAGGAGATATTTGGGCACTCCGTGGTACGTTGGGGATGGGTAAAAGTGTGTTCGCCAGAGCTTTTATACAGCAACTTACAAATGCAAAAGAAGTGCCAAGCCCGACATTTACTCTGGTGCAAATGTATGTGGCTCCGGAATTTGATATATATCATTATGATTTGTACAGATTGAAAAGAGCTGATGAAATTTTTGAATTGGGCGTTGAAGAAGCGTTTTATTCCGGTGTCAGTTTAGTGGAATGGCCGGAAAAAATGGGAACTTTTGCACCGCGTAATATGTGGATTGTAGATATAACAGCAGCAGAGAATCGACGGATAATACGCATATCATCCGACGATTCCGCAAAAATGGAAAGATTAAAAAATGCCGGATAATAATTATGTGCACGCAACGTTGGTTGAGCTCGGCGGTAAAGGGGTTTTATTGCTGGGAAGCAGCGGTAGCGGTAAGTCTGATTTGGCATTACGACTGATTGAAAATAAAGGAGCAAAATTGGTTGCAGATGATGTGGTCAGGCTTAGAAAATCGGGTGATTCAATATATGGATTTGCCGCGGATAATATATGCGGCAAATTGGAAGTTCGAGGCATCGGAATTGTCGATTTTCCGTATGTTGATAAAGTAGAAATTAATTTAGCAGTCCATCTATCCGATATTCCGGAAAATATAGAAAGATTACCTTTGATGCAAAAAGAATCGATTTTAGGACTTGAAATTAAAAAAATAGATTTGTATGCTAAAGAAAACTCAGCGCCGGATAAAATAGTGGTTGCGCTGCGGCAAAGTAGTGAGGAGTAAAAAAGAAAGCAGAATGCTGAAACAAAAAACAGAAAAATTTTTACAAGCTTTAGGTAAGGCTCCGGTCGGGTTTATCGTTAATCTCGGTTATTTGACGCAATTCATCGTTAAGTCGGTGTATAATTGCTTTATACCGCCTTTTTATATAAAGTTATTCTTTAGACAGTTTTTGAATATTGGTTTTTATTCTTTGCCGGTAGTCGGTTTAACGACGTTGTTTGCCGGTATGGTTATAGCTTTGCAGACTTATTCCGGTATCTCCGAATATGGGGCTGAGAGCGTGGTGGCAGGGGTGGTATTGATTTCGGTCACCAGAGAGTTGGCTCCTGTGTTATCAGCCTTAATGGTTGCCGGCAGAATCGGTGCTGCTATGGCCGCGGAAATAGGTACTATGCGCGTAACCGAGCAGATTGATGCATTGGTAACACTGTCGGCGAATCCATACAGATATCTGATTGCTCCGCGAGTTTGGGCTGCCGTATTGGTGATGCCTTTATTGGTTTTGTTTGGTGATATTATCGGTATTTTCGGCGGTTATTTGGTTGGTGTATATAAGCTTGGTTTTAATCCGGCCAATTATATTAATAACACCATGAATAATCTGACTTCGGTAGCGATTGTGATGGGTATAGTTAAGGCTGCGGTGTTTGGCTTTGTTATATCGATCATGGGATGTTATCACGGTTATCGTTCCAAAGGCGGAGCCCAAGGCGTCGGAGAAGCAACGACAAACTCGGTGGTTACTTCATCCATCTTGATTCTTATCTTCAATTATCTGATTACTGAAATATTCTTTTCGAGATAGGAGAGGGTGATGGCGGATAATAAAATTGAAATCAGAAATTTACATAAAACTTTTGGTAAAAAATGTGTTCTGAACGGTGTTGATTTGGATGTTAAAGAAGGTGAATCGTTGGTGGTTATAGGCGGTTCAGGTACCGGAAAATCGGTTTTGATTAAATGTATTCAAGGTTTGTTAACACCAGATGAGGGATCAATTAAAATTGATGGCAAAGAAACCGTAGATAGTAATAAAAATATTCATGAAAAAATGGGAATGCTGTTTCAGGGAGCAGCGTTATTTGACAGTTTAAGCGTTTGGGAAAATGTTGCTTTTGTGTTATTGGAAAACGGTAAGTTATCGCGCAAAGATGCAAAAACTGAGGCAATTAAGGTGTTGCGGCAAGTCGGGCTTACTCCGGATGTGGCGGATTTATCTCCTGCCGAGCTTTCAGGCGGTATGCAGAAGCGTGTTGGATTGGCCAGAGCTATCATAAATAAGCCGGAAATAATCTTTTTTGATGAACCTACAACAGGTTTGGATCCGATTATGGCTGACGTTATAAATGATTTGATAATTGAATCGGCAAAAGGTTTGGGAGCAACAACTTTTACCATTACTCATGATATGGCTTCGGCGCGAAAGATAGCCGACAGAATCGCTATGTTGTATCAGGGCAAAATTATCTGGATAGGATCGGTTGAAGAAATGGATAGAACCGATAATCCGTATTTGAAACAGTTTGTATCCGGCAGTTCGCAAGGACCTATAAAAGTGGAAATTTAGGCAATGATTAAAAAAACAACAACATTCGTATGTCAGAATTGCGGTAGCACTTATTCCAAATGGCAAGGTAAATGTGATGCTTGCGGCGAATGGAATTGTATTGTCGAAGAGACCTTGCAAACAGACGGATATTCAAAAATAAACTCCAAAAAAGAAGGACATATTATCGATTTTGTGCCGCTTAAAGGAACAATGCAGACTTACAGCAGATTGCAAACCGGTATTAAGGAAATTGATCGGGTAACCGGAGGGGGATTGGTGCCGGGTTCGGTTATTTTGGTGGGTGGAGATCCCGGTATAGGTAAATCCACATTGCTGTTACAAGTTTGCGCCGGTTTAGCCGCATCTGCGGAAAAATATTCTTGTTATTATATTTCCGGCGAAGAAGCTATCGATCAAGTGCGTATCAGAGCCAATCGTTTAGGATTGGCAGAAAGTCCGGTTAATCTGGCCAGCGCAACCGATGTGCGCAATATTGTAACAACGCTCGAAAAAACGGAAGCTAAAGTGGTTATAATCGATTCTATTCAAACTATGTATTTGGATGAGGTTGAATCTACACCGGGAAGCGTCGGACAAGTGCGTGCCAGTGCATACGAACTGATTAAACTTGCAAAGCGTAAAGGATTTGTTCTGTTTTTGGTAGGACATGTAACCAAACAAGGAGAAATCGCCGGTCCACGTGTGTTGGAGCATATGGTTGATACCGTGCTTTATTTCGAAGGTGAGCGCGGGCATCATTTCAGAATTTTGCGCGCTGTTAAAAATCGTTATGGCGCAACAGATGAAATCGGCGTATTCGAGATGCAGGATAAAGGGTTGGTTGAGGTGGAAAATCCGTCAGCGTTGTTTTTAGCCGAGCGTCAAGGAAATATCTCCGGTTCATGTGTGTTTGCCGGAATAGAAGGATCGCGTCCGCTTTTGGTAGAAGTGCAGGCTTTAGTCAGTCCGAGCGGGTATTCAACGCCAAAACGTGCGGTGGTCGGTTGGGATTCTAATCGCTTATCTATGATATTGGCTGTTTTGGAGGCACGGTGCAGTATAAACTTTAGTGCTCATGATGTATATTTGAATATTGCCGGCGGATTGAAAATAAGCGAGCCGGCAGCCGACTTGGCGGTAGCCATGGCGGTAATTTCTTCGCTGACGAAAAAGCCGCTGCCCGCAGATATGGTGGCTTTCGGCGAAATCGGGCTTTCAGGTGAGATACGCTCGGTAACACAGGCAAACCTTCGCTTGAAAGAAGCACAAAAGCTGGGGTTCATCAGTGCGATTGTTCCTCCGGTTTTCGGTAAGGATAAAAAAGAAAAAGGCTTAAAAAATTATGATTTATCATGCTACGAGATAGGTCATGTTCAGCGCTTGATAAATTGGTTTAATTAGGAGTAAATAAATGGAACAACAACTCAATAATCTGGATGTCATCTTTTTGATTATTATAGGAATTTCGTCATTGGTTGGTATTGCCAGGGGGATGACAAAGGAACTGTTATCTGTTATCGGATGGATTTTAGCGGCCGCGGCATTGTTTTATTTGGTGCCACTGTTGAACCCGTTTACGGAGAAGTATATTGCATCTAAGATTTTATCCAATTTGGTAACCGGTATGGCGGTTTTGATTATATTCAGTATAATTTGGGTGTTGACAGCCGATAAATTGGCTTCCGTGATACGTTCAAGCAAATTGAGTGCGCTGGATCGTATTTTCGGTTTTGTATTCGGTATGGCACGAGGGGTACTGATTGTGATTTTGATAGCTCTAATGTTTTCAACCTTAATTCCGGCGGAAACACAAAAAGGGGCATTTGCCGAATCGCAGATATATCAGCAGGCAGCAGCATGTGTTGAACCGTTGAAGGCAATGATTCCGCAGAGTTGGGTAGATGGATTTAAGGCTAAGAGTGAAAGTTTTGGCTTCGGTAAAGTCGAGGACAAGAAAGAAACTGATGAAAATACGGATAACGACGCCGAAACAAAAGATCAAAACGCTGTTTCCAAACCGGAAAATGAAGAGACTGATGCCGCTAAGAAGGCAGGTTTACGCGGAACTTTTGAATTTATTGATAATAATTTGGAAGTTCTGCAGCAGAACGGTGAGGAACTATTTAATCAGCTGGCGCAGCCGAAGACGGCAGATGAGGCGACAGTCAATGAACCAAGCGGGGATTCGACAACCGATGGGATTGTTTCTGACTTAGATAAGATTCTCGATGTGTTGGAAGATGTCGTAACCGATGAGCCGGTAACAAATAACAAACCGGCAGCGCCGCAAATGAAAAAGACTATTAAAGAATTTAATAATTCAGAGCCGTCGATAGAAGACGTTATAGAACAAGAAGTTCCGAATGCGGCTCAGTAGTATCCTTATACAACAAAAAGCGTCTCTGTTTTAGGCTGAGGCGCTTAATTTTTATAAGTTAAATAAGTCTGAATTCAGTTATCTGCGTTCAAACAGTTTCTCGATATCAATCAATTTGATTTTTACGTATGTAGGACGACCGTGATTGCATTGTCCCGAATGTTCAGTGTGTTCCATGTCGCGCAGAAGATGATTCATTTCTTCAATATTCAATGCTCTGCCGGCGCGAACCGAGCCATGACAAGCAATAGTGGCGCAAATGTGATGAATCTTATCGGTTAAAGCATAAGCAGTGCCCCATTCAGAGATTTGCGCAGCTAAGTCTTTAATCAGTTTTTTTACATCGGTATCTCCCAAAATAGCCGGAATTTCGCGTACCAAAACGGCTTGCGGACCGAATTCTTCAACCGATAAACCGAGAGAAGATAAGGTTTTTGCATATTCCAGAATATTTTCTTTTTCCAACAAGCTCAGATCAACAACTTCCGGAATTAATAAAAGCTGAGCCGGTACTCGCTCATGTTTTGCCATATTTTGCTTAAGTCGTTCCATGGTGATACGTTCATGGGCAGCATGCTGGTCAACAATTATGATGCTGTCTTCGGTTTGCGAAATAATGTATGTATTGTGAAATTGTGCTTTAGCTAAGCCAAGCTCTCCGACTTGCTCAAGTGTTTGAGTGGATGGAATTTCAGCCACCCGTACGGAGTGCTGGTGCTGAAATTCCGGTAATTCGAGAGGCGAAGTATGGGATGAATAACCGCTTTGTTTAAGTGGAAATTTCAGACAATGATTTGTAGGAGTAAAGTCGTGAACCGAAAAGTCTGTCGTAATATTATGCAATTCCTGAAGACACTGAGTTTCTTCTTGCATTTGTTGCAGCAGATGTTCCATATTATCGGTTTGTGCGCTGTGTCGGCCACCGGCACTTAGTGCGTTGCGAATAGCTCCAACCAACAATCCGCGTACCGCTCCGTTATCATAAAAACGCACCTCAGCTTTGGTCGGATGTACATTAACATCGACATAGCGTGGATTTACGCGGATGAAAATTACACAAACCGGATAGCGGCCGGATATCATCATATCTTGATAAGCTCCTTTAATTGCACCTAGAATCAGCTTATCGCGCACCGGACGATTATTTACAAACAAAAATTCGGATAACGAATTGGCTTTATGATAGGTAGGAATACTAACAAAGCCGCTGATATCGCAAAAGTCGTTTTGAGCGGTAATCGGCACCGAATTATCATTGAATTCAGTTCCCAAAACTTCGGCAATTCTCTGCCGTCTGGCCTGTGGAAGTTCGCTTTCGCTGACGTTTAATGCCAGTTTTTTCTTTCCGTCGGCATATAAATAGAAAGCAATATTAGGATTGGCGAGAGCAATTCTTTGTAGCATATCTGTGCATTGAGCGGCTTCTGCCGAATCAGATTTTAAGAATTTAAGTCTTGCCGGAGTTGTATAAAACAAATCACGAACTTCTATTCGGGTACCAATACTGATAGCTGCCGGTTCAACAGAGCTTTTGATGCCGCCGCTGACGTTTATTTTAGCTCCTTCGGGGCTGCCTTTTTGGCGTGAAATTATGCTCAAGTGGGAGACAGAGCCGATGGAGGGCAGTGCTTCACCGCGAAAACCCAAGAAATTAATTTGAAACAAATCATCATCCGGTAATTTAGAAGTAGCGTGTCTTTCTACCGCCAAATTCAGCTCTTCGGGAGACATGCCGTCTCCATTGTCGGTTACTGTTAAGATGTTTTTTCCGCCACCGGTTAAAGAAACTTCAATTTTATGAGCTCCGGCATCAATGGCATTTTCCACCAATTCTTTCAGAACAGAAGCCGGTCTTTCAATTACTTCACCGGCAGCTATTTGATTGATTAAATTTGAAGGCAGTACACGAATATTCATTTATAATACACTCTATTTCCGTATTTTTTTTATGTAATTTATTAATGTTGAAGTTGAGCAGTCATGTTGAGTATTGCGCTTCATACCCTGTAATTCCGGCAGAATATTTAAAGCCATTTTTTTGCCGAGTTCGACACCAAATTGATCAAACGAGTTGATGTTCCATATAACTCCTTGTACAAATACTTTATGCTCGTACATTGCTATCAGCATACCGAGTGAATAAGGATCAATCTTCCTTAAAACAATGGTATTGGTCGGACGGTTACCGCTGAAACTTTTATATTTTTTCAAACGGTTAATTTCTGTCGATGGTTTCCCTGCCGCTTCAAGTTCTACAATAATTTCATCTTCGGTTTTCCCGCGCATTAAGGCTTCACCTTGAGCTAAAACATTAGCCAGCAGAATTTGGTGATGTGCGCCGATTTCGTTATGCGAAATAGCCGGAACAATCAGATCTGTCGGAACAATTTCGGTTCCCTGATGCAACAGTTGGAAAAAAGAGTGTTGAACATCGGTGCCGGCTCCGCCGAATAATACCGGCCCTGTTGAATAATCAACATATTTGTTGTCAAGTGATATCGATTTGCCGTTGCTTTCCATATCCATTTGCTGTAAATAAGTCGGAAAATAGCGCAGATATTGATCATACGGAATAACGCAATAACGATGTATGCCATAGAAATTATTGTACCATATGCCTATAAGAGCCAGAATTACCGGAATGTTGTGTTCAAATTCCGTTTCGGCAAAATGTCGATCCATGGCATAAGCTCCATCGAGCATGCGCTCAAAATTTTTGTATCCGATTGCAATGGCAATAATCATGCCAATGGAAGACCATATTGAATAACGACCGCCCACAAAATCCCAAAAAACAAACATATTATCGGAATTTATGCCAAACTTTTCTACTTCTTCTTTGTTGGTGGAAAGGGCGATAAAGTGCTTTGCTACAGCGTGTTCGCCCAAAGCATCAACCAACCATTTGCGGCAAGTACGTGCGTTAGTCAAAGTTTCAATGGTAGTAAAGGTTTTTGAAGCTATAATAAATAAGGTTGTTTCCGGATCAATCTTGTTTAATACTTCAGCGCAACCGGTGCCGTCAATGTTGGAAATAAAGTAGCAGTTAATATCTTTTGCCCAATAATGACGCAGTGCTTCACAAGCCATAAATGGACCTAAATCGGAGCCGCCGATGCCTATATTAACTATATTTGTCAGCTTTTTGCCAGTATATCCGGTAAAGCGTCCGAGGCGAACAGCTTCCGAAAAATCTCTTATTTTATCAAGTGCGGCATCAATTTGAGGCATTACATCGCGTCCGTCCACATAAATAGGAGTATCGGCGCGGTTGCGTAATGCCGTATGCAAAACTGCACGATTTTCAGTGGTGTTGATTTTTTTGCCGGCAAACATATCAGCGATTTTTTCTTTCAATCCTCGTTCTCTGGCTAAATTAAACAAAGCAGCCATTACTTCGCTGTTAATCAGGTTTTTGGAATAATCAACCAGCATACTTTCAATTTGCTCCGAATATTTTTCAGCGCGTTTGGGATCGGCTGCAAACATATCTTTCATTTGTGTTCCGGCAAAATGTTTATAAATACTTTCGAGCTGTTTCCATGCTTTGGTTTTTGATTTTCCAAACATTATTTTTCCTCCTCTTGCTTAGTTTTTTGTTTTCCGACAATCACAAAATCCGGAATTTGGCCGAAATATTTGCGAGCCGCCGCATTTACTTGTTCTAAAGTAACCTCACGCAAATAATCATTGCGTTTTTCCAAAAAATCTATACCTAATTTATATTTTTGCATAGCTGTCAGCATTTCGGCAATTCCTCCGGTAGAGGCAAAACGTAAATTATGCGAGGCGATAAGAGCTTCTTTTGCTTGTTGAAGTTCTTGTTCCGTAACGCCTTTTTCTCCCATTTTATGCCATTCAAGCAACAGCATTTCTTGTGCTTTTCTAAAATTATCAGGTGTGGCAGAATAACCTCCGACAAGTGAAGTTAAGGTATCCTTTGCTACCAAATATGTGTAAATTCCGTATGTTAATCCGTTTTCTTCACGTATAACTTTAGATATTCTGGAGCTAAGCCCAGAACCTCCGAAAATATAATTGGCCAAGTATAACGGATAAAAGTCAGCACTGAGACGGTGCGTTCCTTTTACGGCAAAACGTGTCATTGTTTGCGGTGCGGTAAAGTCTATATAGTGCTGAGCACCGGTTGTTTCAAGTTTTACAGCGGCAATGCGTTCGGTTTGCGGTTGTTGCGGCAAACGACCGAATATACTGTGTATGAGGAGTTTTGCAGCAGACGGAGTAATATCACCGGCAATACCGATAATCAAGTTTTGTTTTGTAAAATGTTGATGCATATAAGTAATCAAATCACTGCGAGTTAATCCGGCAATGGTTTCGGTTTTGCCAATGGCCGGACGGGAATATGGATGTCCAGCATACATAATTTCCGCAAACTTATCTGCCAACACACTGCCGATATGTTCATGATTGTTGCGTAGAGCCGTTTGCATCTTATTTTTGGTAAGTGTGATATAATCGTAGGTAAAATATGGTTCATATAGTGTCGAAGTCAGCAATTTGATACCCATATCAACATTGGCGGCGGGCATCTGCAAAAAACCGTCAAAATCATCGGAATCGGCACTAAATTTTATCTGCACACCGTATTCTTCACTGATATCTTTAAATTGCAGGGCATCATACTCACCGGCACCGTTCATCAGCATTTCGGTTAAAAGCAATGTTAAGCCTTGTTTGTTTTCGGGTTCATACGCTGTACCTGCCCGTTCAAACGTAAAATTCAGAGCAATAATCGGAACTGAATGTTCTTCTAGCAAATATGCGCTAATCCCATTAGATTCAATTTGTTGCACATGCGAAGCAAAGGTTTTATCTTTTAGTGCCGATTGCTGTAAAATGCGTTCGGTATCAATGGCGGAATTGCGTTGATAAATTGTCAGTAGAGTACAGCATAAAAACAAAACGGTAAGCAGTATTTTAAATATTTTCTTTTTATTCATCATGATCTCCCCTGATATCGGAGGAAGGCAGTAAAATGCCGATTATATCAGAAGCTTGCAACAGTTCATCAAAAGCTTGATGTACATCTTTGAGCTGAACGGCATTCAATTTATTTTCATAATTTTGAACTTCATTTAAGTCGAATCCCATGGAGAGCATATATCCAAGCCAACCGGCGGCAGTTTGTGGGTTATCATTAAGGTATACCATATTGGCCGATATTTTGCGCTTTATTTGCTCTAAACGTTCTTCAGTTAAGGCATTACGGGCTTTTATCAAAGATGTATTAAGAGCAGTAATCGCGTATTCCGGTGTGAATGACTTTTCTGTATTCGGAATCAGCGATAGGGTAAAAACCGTATTGGAGCGTGTCATATAGTTATAACTGGTACTCACACTGACAGCAATGCGTTTACGCAGCACCAAATCACGATACATTTCAGCAGTTTCTCCACCCCCCAAAAACTCTGACAATATGTCATAGGCATATATTTTATCCCGCAATTCTGCACGTGGCGGCAACATAAACATCCGTGTAACGCGCGGAGTTGCGATATGCGGTAAACTCATTTGCAATTGTTGGTGAAATTGCTCCGTTACAGAGGCCGGCAATTCACGCTTAAGCGGATTGCTTTTCAGCTTGCCGTAGTATTTTTCAACCAAAGGGCGTGCAGTTGCAACATCTATATCACCGGAAAGAACCAATATGGCATTATTCGGTACGTAATATTTGCGATAAAAGTCAAGTGTGTCATTGAATTTCAGCGACATAATCTCTTCCGGCAGTCCTGTAATGGGTTGCCCATAAGGCGATGTTCCCCACAGCATTTGTTGTAAACGCTCATAAAAAGGAGAGGCCGGATTGTTTTCAACAACTTGCTTGCGTTCTTCAAATACTATTTTGCGTTCGGCTTCAAAGTCATCGACATTGATTTTCAGGTTTTGCATTCTATCGGCTTCAAGTGCTAACAAAACTTCCAAGCGGCTGATATCGGCAAATTGATGATATGAAGTAACCTCATAACTGGTAAAAGCATTTGATTCTGCACCGTTTTTTTCCATAATACGGTTAAATTCATCTCCGCTTATCTTAGCAGTTCCGCGGAACAATAAATGTTCCAACAGGTGAGCACTGCCGCCATGACCTCGAAACTCGTCTACAGCTCCGACTTGATACCATAACATTTGTTTTATCAACGGAGCTTTATGATTTTCGACCACAACAACACGTAAACCATTATC
>CACWUA010000023.1 GCA_902763905.1 uncultured Pseudomonadota bacterium
GCAAAGCCGAATGGCGCAAGTTCTCGGAATAACCTTGGTTTTTATCTACCAAAATTTGTACACGGCGCAAACGTGATGCCGCCACCATTTTCATCGCCGAAGTAATTTTTTGCGTCGATTTAATGGCTTCAATTCTGGTTCGTAATTCTTTTAAACCGGCCATTTATGCTGCCTTCTCCAATGATTGCAAATATTTTTCGGTAAATTTGGTGTAGAATTCTGCCAAACTTTTTTCCAATTCCGGTGAAATTACGCGTTTTTCAACAATTTCCTCCAGATATTCCGGATGAGTTTCACGCATGCTATCCAATGCCGCTTTTTCGTAATCTTTGACATTTTCTACTTTAATTTTGGTCAGATATCCGCGGACACCGGCAAAAATCGACACCACTTCTTCTTCGGTAGCCATCGGTTGATGCACCGGTTGTTTCAAAAGTTCGGTCAATTTTGAACCTTTATCCAATAAAGCGCGAGTGGATTTATCCAAGTCAGAAGAGAATTGGGCAAATGCCGCCATTTCACGATATTGTGCCAAATCCAATTTCATCGAGCCGGAAACTTGTTTCATGGCTTTGATTTGTGCTGCCGAACCCACACGGGATACGGAAATACCAACGTTCACCGCAGGGCGGATACCCTGATAGAATAAAGATGTTTCCAAGAAAATCTGTCCGTCGGTAATAGAAATCACGTTAGTCGGAATATAAGCAGAAACATCGCCGGCCTGTGTTTCAATTACCGGCATTGCCGTCAGAGAGCCAGAGCCGTAGTTCGGATTCATTTTGGCTGCGCGTTCAAGCAAGCGAGAGTGCAAGTAGAACACGTCGCCCGGATAAGCTTCACGTCCCGGCGGACGGCGAATCAACAGCGACATTTGACGGTAAGCTACGGCCTGTTTGGAGAGGTCGTCATAAAAAATTACCGCATGCATGCCGTTGTCGCGGAAATATTCTCCCATGGCAGTACCGGCATATGGTGCCAAATATTGCAACGGAGCCGCTTCGGAAGCGGTTGCCGCCACCACAATCGTGTAATCCATAGCACCATAGTCACGCAAAGTTTTCACCACTTGCGCCACCGATGAGCGCTTTTGTCCGACGGCCACATAAATACAGAACAGCTTTTCACTGTCATTTTTCGCGGCATCATTGGTACGTTTTTGGTTGATAATTGTATCGATAATGATGGACGTCTTACCGGTTTGACGGTCGCCGATGATAAGTTCACGTTGACCGCGACCGATAGGAATCAGCGAATCGATAACCTTTAAGCCTGTCTGTACCGGCTCGTGCACGCCTTTCCTTGGGATAATACCCGGAGCCTTAATTTCGGCGGTGCTGTATTTTTCGGCCTTAATTTCGCCCATACCGTCAATCGGATTGCCCAAAGCATCAACTACGCGGCCGAGCAAGCCCTTACCGACAGGTACGCTTACGATTTTATCGGTGCGTTTGACAATATCGCCTTCCTTGATTTCGGCATCGGAACCGAATAATACAACGCTGACACTGTCTTCTTCCAAGTTTAAGGCCATACCTTTGGTACCATTGGAAAATTCGACCATTTCGTTGAGCTGAACGTTATCCAAGCCGTAAACGCGGGCAATACCGTCACCGACTGAGAGTACGCGGCCGACTTCGGTCATATCCGATGATAAGTCAAAATCAGCGATTTTTTCTTTTAAAATTGATGATATTTCATCTGCTTGTACAGACATCTATTTTGTCCCTTTCATAAGCTGTTCCAAAGCATCGAGTTTATGCTTTATCGAATTATCAATAAAATGTGTTCCGTATTTCAAAACCAAACCGCCGATAATTTGCGGATTGATAACGTAGCGTAATAGAATATCGCGCTTAAAAATGGCGGATAATTTGGTTTTGAGTAAACTTTCCTGTTGTTTGCTGAGCGGAATTACGGTAGTTACTTCCACTTCGGCAATATTATTTTTCTGCTGATACAATAAAATAAACTGTTCCAACGTCGGTAACAAAACCTTAAAGTCATTATTTTCCGCCAACAATTTAAGCGTATTCAGCATTGCCGAACAAAATCCGCATTTTTTGGCGATTATATCGAGCAATTCGTTTTTTTGTTCCGGTTTTAACATCGGATTGACAAGAATATCAAGGCCGCTGTTTTCATCTTCCGCCAACTCTTTAAGCTGTTGAGTGTTGCGGTACAATTCCTCTGTTTGTGAGGTTTTCAGCGCGCCTTCATACATTGCTCCGGCATACATCATTGCCGTTTTTATATTAGAAATTTTCTTCACTTTATTTCTACCTGTTATAACATTCAATGCCACAAATATAAACAATTCATATTTTAATGGCAAGAGGCAGAACGAACAATCAACAAGATTTTATTTTATGCCGTACAAAGATATTTTTTGAACTTGACGAATGATTAAAAATGTGTTAGCCTGAAGGTGTTGTAAAGAATTATTATGGCCTAAGGATTTTTGTATTATTCATAGGCTCTTAATATATACCCTTCGGGGACAACTTTGTGTATAGCCTGACAAACTGTACATTTAATTCCATTAAAACAAGGATTGTCCCCCTAAGCTTAGCGATGAGTTCATACTTTATGAGTGTGATTGTCGGAGGGGTAAAAAGTTTTGGTTTGTAGGATTTTGTGTTGACTTTAAGCGGTTGATACGAATGAATGCGAACACCTTGACGGAGAGCGGAAAATATTTGTGCCGACGGTTAATACATACAGAAATAAAGGGATATTGCTCAATTTAAATCCCCGCATCTTTCGATAGATTGGTGTTGACTTTTTTGTCCCTGTTGCAAACCCGACGATTATCACAAAGAAAATATGCTTACCGTTAAGTTCCAAATCTCGTCAAAGATATGGAAAACAATTCAATGAAGAGCAACATCCAGTTCGTTAACTGCTGCAAGCACGATGTCGTCCTCAACGACGGCCGTGTGTTTAAGCCCAGCGGGGCTATTGCAGAAGTTTCGATGGAAACTTCTGAACCTGTGGACGGTATTGCCGTTCAGAGGTTCGGCAAGATAACTGGGCTTCCTGAGCCCAAGGAGAACACCTTCTACATTTGCTCAGCCCTTGTGGCGGAGAGAGCAAATGTGGAGGGACGAAACGACGTGGTCTCACCTGCCACGCGCCATCCGTTGGCCGTGCGTAATGAAAAAGGACAGGTCGTTTCTGTGCCGTTCTTCCTCAGGATTGCCTGAAGAAAAACAGCGCCTACTCGAGAGAGTAGACGCTGTTTTTCTTTAATTAAGCCTTCTTTTTTATGGTATTTATTTTAGTTTGTTCCAACCGGATTTTTTCGGTTGCTGCGGCTGTGTATCTGTCTGAGTGCCGGTTCCCCATTTTTTGCGCGGAGTGTCGGTTGGTGCATTTAGACGGATGATTTCTTTTTGCGCCTGATTTTGCGGTTGTCCGTTGGCAACCATTTGTCCGAGCAAAGCCGGAGAATAAAACTTTTCTTCCAATTTGGAGTAAGCGTTTATAATTTGTTCAACTACAACACTTCCCGGAGCCGCATTTAAAATAACTATACTGCGATCATGAAATACAGTAAGCGAAGGACAAGGATATGAAAGCAATACATCAGTATGATCCAAACCGTAAATATAGCGCAGCATAATACGCGGAGTTATACTGCAATTGGCAACACTGTCAGAATAGATAATGCTGCTTTGAAATAAATTATCCTTGATCAGCTTCCGACCTTCGGCGGAAAGTTCGCCACAAGCTCCTCTTACTGCTAAACCGTCAATCAAATATCCGTCGTAACCATTAACTGCTTCATCAACGGTATAACAATGAACCTTTTCCGCTTTATTAATGTTGCGAGCCGCTGCCAGCGGTATTTTGCGGATTAGGAAATCAGCCAAAGTTTCGCGAGAGGTACTTGTCTGCGGAATATCTAAGGCTTCTTCTCCCAAAAAATCAGCATCAGCACTCAGCAAATCTTCTTCTTGCGCATTAGCACAAATAAAAGGCAAAATGCAGCATAATACTGCGGTAAAATATAATTTTTTCATAGCATTATCCTTATACTGAAATTCAGTTTATGGTTATAATAGTAAAATTCCCGTAAATTTAAATCAAAAATATTACTTTTTTAAGATTTATTTTAGATATTCGAGTTAAAATCGAATAAAATATTAAGGAGACTATGGGCATGTTTGCATTGTTGAATTTAGGACTTTCGGTTGAAATCCGAATGTTGTTTGCGTTTATGTCAGCGTTGGTGTTGAGTTTGGCTTGCGGTGCGCCGCTGATAGATTTTTTGCATGCAAAGCAAAAAAAAGGACAGCCGATTCGTGAAGACGGTCCTCAGAGGCATTTACAAACCAAAAAAGGCACTCCGACTATGGGAGGATTGCTGATTTTGGGGACGGCAATTTTTTCAATTTTACTGTTTGCCAATGTATCATATCACTTTGTGTGGGTGAGCTTATTGGTGCTGATTGTTTATGGCGCAACCGGCTTTGTCGATGATTATTGGAAAGTTAAACGTCAGAGTTCAAATGCTATGACTGCCGGTATGAAATTGTTTTTTCAGTTTTTGACTGCTGCCGTTGCAGCTTGCATAATTACTGCGGCGACTCCGCAAAGTATCAATACAGTGCTGCATTTTCCGTTTTTCGGGTTTATATTGAAACTCTCATGGTTATATGTACCGTTTGCGGTTATTGTTATGTCAGGTACCTCTAATGGGGTTAATTTAAGCGATGGTTTAGATGGTTTGGCTTCCGGTTTATTGATTATTGCTTTTACTTTTTTTATGGCGGTGGCTTATTTATGCGGACAACCGAATGCTGCCGAGTTTCATCTGCTGTATGTTCCGCGTTGCACGGAGGCAGCAGTTGTGTGCGCAGCTTTAGTGGGTGCTTGTCTGGGTTTCTTGCGCTTTAATAAACCCAAAGCACGTGTGTTTATGGGGGATACCGGTTCGCTTGCTTTGGGAGCAATTTTGGGTGCGATTGCGGTAATGGCTAAGAGCGAGATTTTGTTGGCAATTGTCGGCGGAGTTTTTGTGATGGAGACTATATCGGTAATGATTCAGGTTGCTTATTTCAAAAAAACCGGTAAGCGATTTTTTAGAATGGCTCCGATACATCATCATTTTGAACAATTGGGCTGGAGCGAGAAAAAAGTTGTTTTTAGCTTTTGGATTGCCGCTTTGGTGCTGGCATTGTGCGGTGTTTGTACTTTAGTTTAGGAGACTGAATATGGTCAGCTTTTCACGCAGAAGTCATAATGTGCTTTCAAAATGGTTGTGGACGATAGATAAAGTTATTCTGTTTGTATCGCTGGCATTGCTGAGTATAGGAATTATTCTGGATGTAACGGCCAGTCCGGCAGTGGCACGCACTATTCATGTTGATGATTTTTGGTTTGTGCGCAAGCAGGTGTGCTATGTGATGGCATCGGTCGCGGTAATATTTGTTTTATCCATGTTTAAGCTGCGAACAATACGCCAAATTTCTTTGGTCGGATTTGTAATTGTCGGAGCATTGCTGGTGCTGACATTGTTTTTTGGCTTTGAGACAAAGGGGGCAAGGCGTTGGATAAGTTTATGCGGATTTTCCATGCAGGCTTCGGAGTTTATGAAGCCGATATTTATAATTGTCACTGCGTGGTTGCTGGATTGCGGCAAAAAATATGATTATTTCCCGGGAATGTGGGTGTCTATATTGTTGTTTGGTGCAGTGGCCGGATTATTATTGCTGCAGCCTGATGTGGGAATGACATTGTTGATTACTGCTGTTTTCGGATTGCAGTTGTTTTTGGCCGGTTTGCCGATGTTGATTGTGGGAATAGGTGTTGTCGGCGGTATTGTCGGTTTGGTAGTGCTTTATTTTACGTTTCCGCACTTCCATGCCCGCGTAGATCAATTTTTGTACGGCAGCGATGAAGCAAGCTACCAAATAAATAAAGCAATGCAGGCATTCCAAAACGGTAATTTAATCGGTAAAGGACCGGGAGAAGGAACGGTTAAGCTCAATATTCCGGATGCACACACCGATTTTGTATTTGCCGTGGCAGGAGAAGAATACGGCGTGTGGCTGTGTCTTGTTATTATCATCTTGTTTGCCGTTATAATTATCAGAACACTGCGCAGTGCACTGAAAGAAACCAATTTGTTTGTGATGTATGCCGAAGTAGGACTGGCAGCCTCAATCGGTTTGCAGGCTTTTGTAAATATGGCATCATCACTGCATATAATTCCGACCAAAGGTATGACATTGCCGTTTATTTCTTACGGCGGATCTTCACTTTTGGCCAGTGCAATAGAGGTGGGAATGCTGCTGGCAATAACAAGGCAGAATACTGCTTCGGAAGATAAGGATTTATATTAATGAATACATCTGCTGATATATACAATTTGCCTGAAGTGCGCGGTGTTTATAAATTTGCGGAACCGCTTAAAAATTATACATGGCTCAATGTCGGTGGACCGGCCGAAGTTATGTATTTTCCCGAAGATGAAGAAGATTTAAGGAATTTTATGCGGCAAAAAAGTGAAAATCTGCCGGTGTTTGTAATCGGCGGAGGCTCAAATTTATTGGTTAGGGACGGCGGTATATCCGGAGTGGTAATTAAGCTCAGAAGCCAAAATTTTACCAAGCAGCGAATAGAAAATAACACATTGTACTGCGGTGCCGGAAGTGTAAATTTCTCATTGAGAAAAGTGATTGAAAAAGACGGATTGGGAGGGTTGGAATTCTTGTGTTCAATACCCGGAACAATCGGCGGTGCCGTGCAGGGTAATGCCGGATGTTTCGGTTCGGATATGGCAACCGTTTTAACTGTGGCAAGAGTGATGCTGCCAAACGGCGAAGTGCGCAATTTAAGCAATGAAGAATGCGGTTTTTCTTATCGGCACAGTGATATTCCGGCAGATTGGATTATATTGGAAGTAGGGCTTAAATTTACGTATGAAAGAAGTGAAGACGTGGCGGCCAAAATAGCGCAAAATGCAGAATATCGACGCACGCATCAACCGCAAGGTATTCGCACTGCAGGTTCTACATTTAAAAATCCGGAAGGATATGCCGCGTGGAAACTGATTAAACAGTGCGGCGGCGATAAAATGGTGTGCGGCGGAGCCAGAATGTCGGAACAACATTGCAATTTTTTGCATAACGACGGAACGGCAACGGCAGCTGATATTGAAAAATTATGCCATGCTATTGAGCGGGAAGCAGCAACGAGATGCGGTGTCCCGTTGGAGTTGGAAATTAAAATCGTCGGTCGGGAGTAGATTTATGACAGCGGACAATAAGGTTTATGAAAGTGTTATATGGCCTTACCGATTAGTGGGTAATTTATTGCTGTTGGGAGTGATTTGGTTGCTGACTTTCGGAGTAATTACCGTGCGGCATAATTTAGTGGGTAAACAGATAGATTCGCTGCTCAATAATCTGTACAGCAAAACCGCAACAGTAGGATGGGGATTGGATGACATTACCATAGAGGGACGGCGGAAAACCTCAAAAGAAGATGTGCTTAATGCTATCGGCTTAAAACGCGGTGATAATATTTTGGAAATAGATTTGCAGGATGTATGCAATCAGGTGCAGACACTGCCTTGGGTGAAGAAAGCTGTTGTTTCCCGCAGATATTTTCCGAATGTATTGCATATAAGCATCAAGGAAAAAAATGTGAAATCAATTTGGCAGTATCAAAATGAATTCTATCCGATTGATGAGGACGGCGAAATTATTGCAACTGAGTTTGTTCCGGAAAAAAATCTGTTGTTGATTGTCGGAGAGGGGGCTCCTGATCACTTTAATTCTTTGCTGCGTGTTGTCGAAAAAGATAAGGATTTGTTCAGCCGGCTTAAAGCAGCTAATTTTATTTCAAATCGTCGCTGGAATCTGGTGTTTGATGATATAGAAAACGGTGTAACCGTAAAAATGCCAGAGGATGATTTTGAAGATGCGTGGAAAAAATTAGTGAAATTAGATAAAACCCGCGGAATTCTTAAACGTAAATTAACCTTCGTTGATTTAAGATTAAAGAATAAAGTCGTAGTGCGTTTGGATACTTCCGACGAGCATACGGACTGAATAAAGCGCTTTAAACATTTAGTATAAGGGTTAGAACATTGAATCATCCGACGATTGCCGCTTTGGATATCGGCTCATCTAAAGTTTGTTGCATTATTGCACATGTTAACAAAGATAAAAAAATTAAAATAACCGGATATGGCTATAACGCGTCGTCAGGGATTAAAAACGGCGTGATCACAGATATTAATCAGGCAACTATTTCTGTTTGCAATGCAGTGGAATCTGCCGAACAAAAGGCAAATGAACGAATTAACAGCGTTATTTTGAATGTTTCCGGAGATAAAACTGTTGCTTATAACCGCAGTTCTTCCATCAGCCTCAAACGGAATCGACCAATCGGCGAAGCTGACCTTAATAAGGTTATGGAAAAAGGGTTGACCAAAATCAATGTAGGCAATAATGAATTAATACATTGTTTGCTGACAAATTATAAAATTGACGGAGGTGAAGATGTTAAAGATCCGCGCAATATTTACGGCGAGGAGCTGTCGGTTAACATCATGCTCGGTATGTATCCGAGTCTGTCATATCGCAATCTGGTATCTGTGGTTGAAGCCGCACGCTTGGGAATCGATACCAAAGTGTTAACGGCATACGCGTCAGGTTTGGCTTGTTTGGTGGAAGATGAGCGTGAGTATGGTGCAACAATTATTGATATCGGCGGTGGTACAACAAGTATTGCAACGTTTAAGGGGGGATTCCCAATAGCTTTTTCAACAATACCTGTGGGAGGTATTAATATTACTCGCGATATTGCGCTTGGCTTGACAACCTCGTTTGAGCATGCCGAAGATTTGAAGATCAGAAGCGGGTGTGCTTTCAATGTAGGACATGACGAGCGCGAAATTATCAATGTTTATCCGCTTGGCGAAGAAGATGACAGTTCTATCAGACAGATGAAACGTGCTGATTTAAATCGCATTATTGCACCGCGGGTGGAAGAAATGTTTGAATTGGTGGCGCGTAAACTTGACGCACACGGTTTGCATAACAGGCAGAACCATAGAGTTGTATTAACCGGCGGATGTAGCCAATTGGTGGGAATCCGTGAGGTGGCAAATATGATTTTGGATAAGCAGGTGCGATTGGGTGGGCCGCGTAATTTGCAAGGAATTCCGGAACAATTGAACAATAATCCGATTTTTTCTACGGCACTCGGTATGCTGCTATTTGAAATAAATAATATAGAACGCAAGCCAAAGAAGGTTATAAGTCATGTAGCAGGCGAGGGAAGTCGTTTTTCTAAAATATTTAATTGGATTCGGCAAAATTCGTAAAAATAGTAACCAAAACTTAATTTATTTGCGTTAAATTTAGTGCAGTAAATAATGTCAACCGGAATAAAAGTAATGGGAGAATGAATAAATGTCTATAAATTTGGGAGTGGCAGATACCACAGTTTCGTACTTAAAGCCGCGTATTGCCGTTGTCGGAGTGGGTGGCGGCGGCGGTAATGCCGTAAATAATATGATTGCACAGAATCTCGAAGGTGTTGATTTTATTGTGGCAAACACAGATGCACAGGCGTTGGCTCATTCTTCCGCAAGCAAAAAAATACAGCTTGGTCTGGAAATTACTCAAGGCTTGGGTGCGGGAGCTCGTCCGGAAATAGGCAAAATGGCAGCGGAAGAAGCTAAAGATAAAATAGCCGAGTCTCTGGAAGGGGTTAATATGGTATTTATTACTGCCGGAATGGGGGGCGGTACAGGTTCCGGTGCAGCACCTGTGGTTGCGCACATTGCTAAAGAAAAAGGAATTTTAACGGTGGGTGTTGTTACCAAGCCGTTTAGTTTTGAAGGCAAAAAACGTATGGAAATTGCTGATCGCTCGTTAGAGAATTTTATTCAGGAAGTTGACAGTATTATAGTTATTCCAAACCAGAATTTGTTCAATATAGCCAATGAAAACACTACGTTATCGGAAGCATTTAAGATGGCAGACAACGTTTTGTATTCCGGTGTTCGTTCCATTACCGACCTTATGATGATGCCGGGATTGATAAATTTGGATTTTGCTGATGTCAAAAATATTATGGAAGATAAAGGCAAAGCAATTATGGGAACAGGTGAGGCTGAAGGTAAGGGGCGCGCCAGAGAGGCCGCGCATCAGGCACTTTCCAATCCGCTTTTGGATGATTGCTCTTTGCAAGGAGCAAAAGGTGTGTTGATTAATATTACCGGAAGTCAAGATATTACTTTGCCGGAGCTTGATGAAGCGGCAAATATCATCAAAGAAGAAGTCGGAGATGATGCCAACATTATTTTCGGTTCGAGCTATGATGATAACTTGTCCGGTAAAATCCGTGTCTCTATTGTTGTTACCGGAATTAATGACGGTATGCCGCGGATTGCCGAACATAAGCAGGTGATAGAAGAACCTTCGCTGATTGACCAAAGTTATGATGACAATTCGTATGTTCCTACGGTAGAAGAACCAAAAACTGAATTTGCGCCGATTTCGCTTGACCCTCAAAATATATCTTTTACGACGCAAGATGAAATCGAAAATCCGACAATAAGTTTTTCGGACAGTATTGATGATGATGTTGTTGAATTAACTCCTCAGGACAGTGCCGAACAAATGGCTCTCGATAACGATTTTGCGTCATTGGATAAATCGGAAGAATTGCCGGAAGTTCCGCAAGCATCGGCGTTGTTTAATGCCATTATGAACGGTGATAATAAAGAAGAAGAACATGAAAAAGCCGATTTGGAATTGAATGCCGTTGCTCCCAGTGATGATTTTTTCTCTTCCAGAATGACAGTTGAAGATTTACCATCACAGGAAGAACCGATTTTGTTTTCCAATAATGATGTCAGTATGTTTAAAGAAACTCATGCGGCAACTGCCGAACCGGAAGAGGCACCTGTGTTTGAAGAAGAGGAGAGCCGTCCTAACTTCATCGAGCGTGTAATCGGTATTTCTCGTGCCCGCCGTAAAAGTCATGAAGAGCAGGAAAATCGCGATACCGGAAAATATTTTGAAGAACAGAAAACCGGTACGGACGGAGGATTTGATTTATCCGGTGATGATTTGGATATTCCGTCCTTTCTGCGTCGCAAATAGTAAGCAAATAACGCCAAAAAGAGCCTGTTTTTGAACAGGCTTTTTATTTTGATTGATATCTGTCAATAATATCTATTGTATGTTTAATATGCTCTTTGGCAGAGGTAGAAATACCTGATTTTGTTGAAATACAAGAATTCAACGCGGAAATTATCTTTGGTGCGATTTCTGTTTCGTTTTGGGCAATTTTTTGCAAATAGTACAATGCGGATGAAATTACTTCCGGTTTAGATGAGTAAAGTTGCCTGATTATTTCTGTATAAGGTGAATCTGTTGAATAATCGGCGCTTTGTGTGGCGGTAATATAAGCGTTTTGCAAATCAATGGCTTTGTCAGCCGGGATATTGTTGTCTGATTTTGATTTAGTGCGTATAAACAAGCCCATAAAGCTGTTAAATAGTGATTTTTGTTTCATAAAATACCTCCCATTGCCAATATAATAAACAAAAAGAAAAAGTGCAGTAAATTTTCGCCATATTAAACAAGTTTGTTAATTTTGGGATTAAATATACTGTTTAAATGTGGTATAAAAATAAAAAATCATTATTTTGCATTTTAGGTATTGACAATGTGGTAAAAATATATTATCTAGCAAATAATCTATCGCGGGGTAGAGCAGCTTGGTAGCTCGTCAGGCTCATAACCTGAAGGTCGTCGGTTCAAATCCTTCCCCCGCAACCAGTAAAAAGTTAAAATCCCCTGTTTGGGGATTTTAACTTTTTAAAGATTCTGAGAATGAGAGTTGAAGCGACGAAAAAGTCGGCCGGAGGAAAACAAACAAGCCTTAAATGCTTGTTTGTTGAGGAAGGGCGAAGTTCCCCAACGAGCAAGGAAGAGTGAGCGCATCGCGGCGAGTTGATGGGAACGAGTGACCGAAGATAAAATTTACAAAATAAAAATAAAGAAAGTAAATTTTATCAAGACACGCCAAGCAAAAGGCGGACTTTATCAAAATTAACGTCCATAACCGTAATCTTTGTCAACTCCTTTTCCAAAGTCTTTGCCATAGGTTCCTTTTTCAATTTGTTGGCTGATTTTTTCCATTCGTTCTGAAAATTCTCTTTCTCTGGATTCTTCCCAATTACGACCGGTTTTACTCCTAATGTCATCAGCAACCGAATGTCCTTTATCTGAATGTGCATCGTCAAAACGCTCGGAATCGGTATTAGCATTGCCGTTATCATGTGCTTCTGTATTACCTGAAGTCTGTTTCTTCCAAGTTGTTTTGTCTCCACGCAAGATTTTAACTTCTTGGGCTTTGATGGTATTTTGCATCATCGTTTTCTTCTCATCCATTTGAGATATTGTACTCTCATCAAAAGTACTTCTGACAGCATTCAAACTTTCCAATGTACTCAAACATTCTCTCTGTACTTTTTCACTTTCGGAAAATCCTCTGAAAACTTTGTTCATTGTGCCAACGGCATCTTCGGCCAAATTAGGTTCGCTCAAACAAATACTTCTGCATAATTTTAAAACTTTTGAAGCTTGTTCTTCAGATTGCGGTTTTGTTTTTTTCAAAATACCATGTGTTAATAAGGCAATATCTTTTTCAGTTGCCGAATCTTGCTCATATCCGCTGTTCACAATAGAAAAAACAGCGTCAATCGTTTTTTCCGCATTATCTTGAGACAACATTCCGGATATCGTGGTTAGTGAGGTTTTAACCTGCTCTGATGTATCATATTCTTTTTTACCTAAATCTTCGATAAGATATTCGTTAAAATTTTTCTCTGTATCCATTTTATTATCTCCTGATTTATCTGTTTCAAATTTCGACTCAACTGAGGATGAAATATCTTTTTGTGCCGACACAGTAAAAGACTTCTCATTTCCATCTGTCGTTTCCCAATATATTTCTTTTGTTTTTAATATATTCAATAAATATTCACGCTCATTTGAATTTGGTGAATATGATGTTAATGTTCCTTGTTGTGCATCATATATTGCAATCGGTAAAACTTTTCCCGTCTGTTTTTCGTAATATTCCTGAGCCAACAAAGCCGTCGCTCGCGGACGCTCTCCTGGACCGGTAAACAATCCTACGTAGGCTTCTGTTGATTCCATATTAATGTTAACTTCGTTTAATTTTTGAGAATGTTCTTGCCTTATTGACAAGGCTAATTCATCTAATGTCTTAAAATCTGCCGGATTTGCTTTAAAGTCGTTAAGTTTTATATCTCCGTTGCTGCCACTGTCACTTTTGGCAATATGAAAAGCATCTACTTTATCAGCATTTATAAAAAAACCTAAACCACCGAAAGTTTTAACTTTTTCACCTTTTACCAATAAGGTTGAAGACAAACTGGTTCCTTTGCCATTATCGACTTCCTCGCGATATGCTTCCCACTGCGTAAAATCATAAGCTAACCCATGGCCGGTTTTCATTAAACTTGGCCAATCAACAGCACGTACCAATAACCTGTCTTTGGCAAACAAATCTTCTATCAGAGTTTCTTCCGGCATATCATTTTCCTATAAAAATAAAATCGATTTTATTATATCACACCAATTGTTTAAAATCAATATTTATAATCATAAGGCAAAATGAATATGCTTGAAATTTCAATGGTCATATTTTGAGAACATAAATGAAAAATGGTAAAATTTTAATGTTCTGAGGTTGATAAAAACATACTTTTCTGGAAAATTATAAAAATATGATTTAATTACAATATGTTACAAAAAAGTATATGGTTTCTTATTTTTGAGCTTATGACCAACCAAAACACCACATAACTTGTTGTAGTTAGGTGGTTTTCTTTTTGCCTAAAACGCTCAAAATCACCAAATCGCCAAGTGTATCACAACCCTGTATCACAAGAGGTACGCTTGGCGTTATTGGATTCCCCTAACACAGGCAATACTTTTGGAACAAATCCGAGTTACGGTACAATACCGATGACACAAAATCAAACATCTACACAATTACCGAATAATAATGTTCCGCAATTGCGTATGCCTGCGGGCTCTGAGCAACAAATAACAATGCCGAGTAATAATTTGCAAAAATATAATAACAATTTTGCAAATTTTATAAGCAATACTTATGACACCGTAAATAATACTTATAATAGTGTTAAGCAAGATTATTTCGGACAACGTAATTCTCAGAATAGGTATAAACAAGGTTGTACGCCTTCTAATATTGCATATAATACAATATCAAATTATCAAATTTCGCCCAACCAGAAGTTAGTAGAAAACGGTAATATAGTTTCAAATTACGGTATGAAGAAATTTTTATCAAAAATTCCAATTGCCGGAAAATATATTAATGGTATTGCGGATGGTGAGAAAATTGGTAATGGGTTGACTAATTTTTATAATGCGTTAGACGAAGCGGATTGTTTCAAATAAAACTTGATTTTAATAAACAATCTACATACAGTAAATCTAAGTAGTGAGGATAACAAATGAATGAAAAAACAAAAGAAATATGCGTATTAGGCGGACTTTATTTTGTGATAGGCTATATCATTGATTTGGTTGGCGGTTTTGCAAGCAATCTATCAACGATTTTTTTTTATTTTGTTTGTTATCCTCTTTTTTATGATTTTATTTGGTAAAAAATTTGCTTTTTTGCAGAAGTTTATAAATAAGTTTCCTAAGTTATCGGTGTACTTATATTTTATCGGATTTGTAGGATATATTTTACTTGTTTTTAATTTATTGGTTTTAGGACCAACAGAATTTATCTCTTTGAGTGAGGTGGCGCAAAAATATATTGCATGGGGTGTGGAAACTATAAACATCGTTGGAGTTTTGTTGGCGTTAATTTTAGCAACCCGTAGTGTATTTTTTGAGAAAAAGTGGAAATAGCACGAAAGGAGTTATAATGCCTAAGTTCGGAAATAAGTTAATTGATGCCGCAAAATTTTGGGTATACTGGATTACAGTTGTTACATTAACGATAGGGTTGTTTTTTTGCTCTGATGGAAAATGCTCACTTTGAAGGAAAAGATTTGGAATTTTATTTAAGAAATAAAGAGACTTTAAGATATAACTTTCTGATATTTGCCGTTATATCATTTATGTTAACTTATCTATTGGGTAATCCGCTGATAAATCGGTTTTTATCAAAATAAAGCTATAAGTTTCGGAAAACGGCTTTTGTGGCAGACATTGATTTATTTTTTGATATTGATAACGATTGTAATATTTTTTATCTTGTGATGCTTGTAATGAAAATAATAATGCCGCTGTAAAATTCTACAACGGCATAATCATTAAGATTAAATTGCTTTTTAAATTTAATTATAAAAATTATTCATGCACATTTTCACGAGTCATTGCTTTTGGCATTTTAGTAATGCTATAAGCCTGGTTAAATTCAGCAGATTGAATCATACGCATTCCGCTGTCATCTTTCAAAATATAAGCACCATCTTTGCCGGCAGTTTGTGTAGAAGCCGTACCAGGAGCGCCTTCAAATTCAACCCCTGGTCCCACTTTAATAGCTTGCAACGTAGCGCTGACTTTTTGCCCAACAATCATTTGACCAGATTGAATGTCTTCTTTTGCCGGAGCACCTAAAATCTTTTTGGATACAAACCCTAAATCAGTTGAATAAACATCTGATTTACCTTTTTCACCGATGGCAATAGTATTCAAAAACTTTACAAGATTTTCCACGCCTGAAGCTGTTTTTGCGGCTAGCGGATGCTTATCCAAATATTCTTTAACTACTTCCGAGCGTATTTTACCATCTGGTGTTTTGCCCTCATACAACATCAAAACGCCGTCTTTTGCCGCAGCAACTTGTTCTGAACCGTCGGTCTGATTAACAAACTTATATCCTACCGTTTTTTGCTTAGAGCCGTCCCAACTGGTAAATTCTACTTCATGTGAGCCAACGTGATTGTGTACCGGAATACAGATTCTTTTTTTATCTGTCGGTGTAACTTCCATTGTTTCACCTTCAAATTTTTTAGCTGCTTCATCATAAGTAATCATTATTATTCTCCTTAAAATATTGCGAAAAACTGAACAGTTTTTCACAATGTTTGGGAGGATAAAAACAAAAGCGGTAAAAACCGGCAAAATACTTGATATTTAAATACTTATTGACAAAAGCTGGTTGATGTGGTATAAAAAAAATGACATTGATTTTTAATGTTCTTTATTTTTCAATACGTTAAAAGAGTGATATTTATAGAGTCCTTGGATAAATATTTGAAAAGGATTTGATATGATTTACGGGTATATACGCACATCAACAGATAAACAAAACAATGAAAACCAACGCTTTGAAATAGAACAATTTGCCGGCTCCAACAATCTCAAAATTAATAAATGGGTGCAAGAAACAATTTCATCACGAAAAAATTTAGATGAACGCAAACTCGGGCATCTATTAAAGAAGATAAAACAAGATGATATTATCATCGCCAGTGAATTAAGCCGTTTAGGGCGCAATCTTTTACAAGTGATGAGTATTCTTCATCATTGTATGAGTGTCGGTTGTCAAGTGTGGACGATAAAAGATAATTACAGATTAGGCACAGATATTCAAAGCAAAGTATTGGCATTTGCTTTTGGATTATCAGCAGAAATTGAGCGTTCAATGATTTCACAACGCACCAAACGCTGTTTAGACAGATTAAGAGCAGAGGGAAAACATATCGGTCGCAATAAAGGAAGTAAAAACAAATTAACAAAATTATCGGGTAAAGATGATTTAATTAAAACACTGTTATCGCAACATATTCAAAAGAAACAAATCGCTAAAATGTTAAAGGTGGATTACACCACGCTTTATAAATTCCTCAAACAACAGATGGTTTAGCGCCATCTGCTCATTCTTTCGCCGACACAATGGGCAAAAACTAAATCAATTTTCCATTTTTCAGACATAAAAAATGTGCCGCATTTTTCATTTTATTAAAGTTTTGCAGCTTCATAATTTTCTTTATAAGCCCGCAAGAATGGTGTCCGGCCACAGTAATATCACTCTTTTTTGAAATTTTTATATCCTTATGAATAATTTTTGCAAAGATATTTATTTTTTAACTTGACAAATATTGTACCAGTGTTATAAACAGTGTCGTCATTAAATATTTGTGCGTATTTTTAGGTTATATTTTGAGGATTGAAGTGTTATCGTGAGATAATTATCCTCTTCGTCGATGATGTTGAAGACTTTTTCATAAGGTGAATTTATGATGGTCGGTAGTTGCGAAACTCCCGTCTATCAGGTCAACTCAGACAATTGCGAAATTCTCTGATTGACTGTTTTTCCTTAAGATAGTAGAGGTTTATAACTTCTAACAATATTGTTTCTGATATTGATAGGTTTTCTTCATAGCGTAAAGTATAGCGATACTTTAATCCCGAGGTTTTTTTCATCCTCGGGATTTTTCTTATTTATTCTAAAGCTCCATAAAAAGGAGTTTCAAAATCAACCCACCTTATCAAACTCTTTTTTCAACGGGCGTTCAAATAGCTCACGAATGGTTGATTGAATATCGGCATTTTCAAACACTACCCGATATAATGCTTGACAAATCGGCATTTCTAAATTTTCACGGTCGGCAATTGCTTTCACCGCTTTAAGTGTTCCCACTCCTTCGGCCGATTTCTGATACGCTTCACCTTTTGCCAACAGTTCGCCAAACATACGATTATGGCTGTTACGAGAAAACAATGTCGCCTCATAGTCGCCCAAATGCGCCAATCCGTAAACCGAATTAGGATTACCTCCCTTATGCGCAATCAGACGTCCTACCTCCACCGGTGCCCGCGTCATCAAAGCACCTTTCAGACCATACCAGTTCAAACCGTCAAGAATACCGGCGGCAATTCCGATAACATTTTTGAGTGCTGCCCCAACCTGATTGCCGATAATATCCGTGCCGTAATAAAAACGGATCAAATTGCTTGACATCATTTTTATCACACGATCTTGAGTTTCCGGCTCATAACTGTCGATAACCGCGGCTGATGGCACATTTTTCATATAATCCTCAACGTGCCCCGGTCCGCCCAAAGTAGCGACATGCACTTTTTGCGTCATCTCAGACAAGAATACATCAACCAAAATTTCGGCCGACGGCTCTTCCAAGCCTTTCATTGCCAACAAAAACGTTTTACCTTCAATATTATATCCGTTGATTTGTTTGGCTAATCCGCGCAATCCCTGACAATTTATTGAAATAATGATAAAATCATTGCTCAGTGTCTTAGCTAAATCATTTGTCATATACATATTATCGCTCAGGCTCAAATATTCGTTTTTACGCTCGTTTTTCAGCTCTTCGTATGTCGGAGAACCATCCAAACCATAAAGCAAAACCGACTCTGTGGCCGTGCGATTTGCCATATACCATCCTAAAAAAGTTCCCCAGCGACCGCAGCCGATAACCGAAATCTGTTTCATCTCACACCTCACAAAATAGTTACTTATGCTACATTATTAAATAAAAGCAGACAAGAAACAACGGAAAATATAAAAAATTCACAGATTACTTTTTTGCAAAAAAGCTTTTATTATGCAATTGCCCGCGTACCGTTTGCACGTAGTTATAATCACAAAATGAGGCATACGCCTTATCATAACTGTCTGAACCGAAAGTATAAAACACCTTGTTGGCAACATTGCGAATGGCCGTATCTATGGTTTCAAACGCCGTATTATAATCGGCATCAAAATTGTTACGTTTTTTCTTTTGAATAATATCATGGTAGGCGGCAATGGCTTCCAGTGTTTTATTGGCAAAATCGCGGTCACCTTTATCCGCAAAGAAATGCATAATCTTCACGGTTGTTTGGTAAAAACATTTATTTATAAGTATGTTTCTTTGTTTTGTATTATTACCGTCTACAATCATTTTAACCGAGTATCTCCGTCAAAAATCAAGAGAATAATAGCATATTAAAAAATAAATAGCAATACCCAAAATGCTAAAAATAATAATTCTGCCGATTTTTTATGTTGTGTATACAAAAAACGCATCGGTCAAAAGATCGGTGCGTTTTTTTTGAGATTCACTTAAACTATTTTAACTTAGCTTTCAAATCGGCAATTAACCCGTTTATTCCGTTCGGCGATTTTTGAATATATGAGGTATATTCACTGCGCGCCGTCTGCGCCAAGCTGACGTTTTCGATAATGATATCAACAATTTGCAATTTGCCGTCGGTATCTTTTACGCGCCATTTTACCGAAGCCGGAGCACCTTCTTGCATCGGAACTTGCGTATTTACGAAAATCTGATCGGCGGATTTTGATTTTTCTGTCCCCAGAAACTCAAAATGCTTACCCTTAAATTCATTGAAGCGCTCCGACCAAGTTTGAATATTGAGTTTACGATACACATCAATAAAATCATTGCGCTGCTGCGGTGTGGCCGTACGCCAATAGCGCCCCAAAACAAATTTACCGATAAAATCAAGATTCAAATCTTGATTGAACAACTTAGTAAAGCGTGCTCTGCGTTCACTTTCCGACACATTGGAATTAATCAATTCTTCAATACCTTGCTGCGTAACATTTTTAATAAACTGTTCTGCTTTGTCGGCGTTGATTTCTGCCCGTGCCTCAAAACCGAACATACATAATATTGTCATCACAATTGCAAATAATTTTTTCATATTCTTGTCCTTTCAAAAATTATTCATCATCCATATCATCAAAATCAAAATCATATCCGGCATCATCAGAATCGGCATCTTTCTTGCCGCAAACACCTATTTTCATGCGGTTTTGTATGTATGCAGACTTAATGGTGCTGTACGGATCAACCGAATTGGCGGTCAAATTATCCAAAAATTCGATATTTTGTTCGCGCAAACTGACAAAGCCCAGCGCACTGATACCATAGTAAAACGAATAACGTTTCCAATCTTCGCCGAATGATGAAAAATATCCGGCCCAATAAACCGGATGCGTATACGCCTCTGCCACCATCCCGGTTGCGGCGCGGGGTGTGCTCGGTCCAAACAGCGGCAACATAAAGAACGGCCCGTCCGGCACGCACCAAGCGGCCAATGTCCTATCAAAATCGGTCGGATTTTTTTTGATTCCCCAACCGGAGGCCACATCGAATGTACCCAGCAATCCCAAAGTAGTATTAATCAAAAATCGTCCCAGAGATTTTCCGGAATCAGTAACATCACCTTGCAATACGTGATTCACGGTGGAAATAGGTTCTTTCATATTGTCAAAAAAATTGCGCACACGTTCGCGTATAAAATCATTAGTAACTGCCCGATACCCTTTTGCCGCCGGCTTAATCACAAAATGATCGGCAGTCGCATTAAAAGTAAACATAGCTCGATTATAGCTTTCTAACACGGAATCGTCTTCTTCTGCATAAAGTGGAGCTGCAAACAGAAGCGTCAAGCATGCCGCAAGCCAGAATATTTTAAACATATTTTTCATTTTTCACATTCTCCAAGTATGTAATATATAAGCGAAAGAACAATAAATCAACCAAAAAATCTACTTTGCGCGTATGTATATTTTGCAAAAATAAAAAAGTTCCCCCATAACACGTAATAGGGGGAACTGCATGGCAACGCTTTGCCGTAAACCGTAAAATTGCAAATGTTGTTTAACATAAAGGTTTTTAGACGCTTTTACACTAAATAAGGGGGCCTTCAGACAGCCTTATTTAGTTCCGGCCGCAAGATTTCGCAATCAACGGGCAGATGTGCGCTTTAGATATACCATACAAGTATAAAATATTTCACAATACTCCATACCTTAACTAATTGTGATTTAATCATTGTATCTCACGACACATCCAATAAAAAAATACATAAAAATAACATTAATTATCATTTATACGCATTGCAATATATCCGCAGATATCAATAAAGTCAACTCAATTTATATTGAATGTAGCGTTATATATAATATTATTGCGCCGAACGAGCGATGACTGTGATTCATAACATTTTCTCCCGCAAATCCGTACTTCGTATAATAGTCATTCAAAGCCGTGTCGAGAGAGCTTTGGTAGCGGCATCGTGTTCGTTCACGCCGTCCGCGACGTTAATTATGCGGCGGATGGTGTGGTGTGCGAAGCACACAACAATAAAGTCATCCCTCCAAACCGAGAGGTTTGGTCAAGGGATCTACCGATTATTATATTCTTCAATGTCGGTGTATTGGCTAC
>CACWUA010000024.1 GCA_902763905.1 uncultured Pseudomonadota bacterium
CGGCGCATTAATCGTATAAAGCAAAACATACACCGACCACGCTTTTGCCCATTCTTTCCAAAAATTGCCATGACTGCGAAAAACGTAGTAGCGCATGGTAATAAACGACACATTGATGGTTATGGCATACTGCACAATCAGTGCCGCATTTGCCACCAAAATTTCGGAAAAATTCCACCCTGCCCGCTCGTTGATTGCAGCAAACAGCCATGTCAAAGCGACAAATACCGACCAAGCAAAAACCGTATTAAATCCGCCAACCAGCAAAAAACGTAATTTTTCCGGCAATTTAAACCAAATATTCTCCGCCCAAAGGTATAATTTGACTATTGTCTTAATCAATTTTATCTCCGCCACGAATATTGTTTATAACATTTTTATCCAGCAAGGTTTCCAATTCCACCATGCGCCACGGCGATAAAATGTTATCATCCCACACGCTGTCCGGATATTGCTTATCAATCTCCGGCTTGCCCGGATGAATCATAATTTCTACCGCATTATAACCACACGGAATCCGAATATTTTCAAACTGTTCGCGTGAAATTTTGCAGGTAAACAGAATTGTATAAAAATACACGTCAGATTTATAACCGTTCCACCAAGTGAGAAAGCGCAATATAAAGTATTTAATCAGTCCGCCGTCAAACAACCAACTTTTAGATTTATTTTGCAAAATCGTGTTAAGGGCATTTTCGTTCATCACCCTTATGCGCGGCACATTATATTCCCGTGTAATTTTGCATACAATCTTAAACACTGCCGGAATAAGATGCACATGACGATGTCCGTCAATGTGTGCCATTTTCAGCCCTGTTGCCATATATTTTTGCACCTGTGCGCGAATTTCCGTTTCAACCTGTGATGCAAATTTTTTAGGATGTAAAAATGACAACAGCAACAAATTTACAAAACCGTTTTTCAGCTTGCCGTCAGCATCTGTCAGCAACGGAATATCCTGCGGATCGGCTGCCGGTTTTTCGTTTGTTAAATTGAGATGCAGTCCCACTTCCAAATCCGGCATATTTTTAGCGGCTTCCGCCGCTTCAGCGGCAAATTCTTGATTAACCATTAAGCTGGTGCTATTTAAAATACCTTTGGTATGTGCCTCGATAATAGCGGCATTGACACCGCGGCTGATACCAAAATCATCGGCATTAAATATGATTTTCAGGCTCATTTTTTTCTGCTTTCTTTTCGATAAAATCAGCCACATAAAGCGGACGTTTTTTTACTTCAATATGGATTTTGCCGATATATTCGCCAATGATGCCTAAACAAATAAGCTGAACTGCCCCCAAAAACACCACGGTTACCATAATTGTGGCATAACCTGGAGTCGGATTATGCATAAAGAAATGCTCAAAAAACACATATACACCCATCAGCAATGCCAAAACAGCCGCAATAATGCCCAAAATGGTTGCCAAACGCAGCGGAACCACGGAAAACTGCACAAAACTGTTTATTGCCAAACGCAGCGACTTGATAAAATTGTATTTTGAAGTACCGCTAAAACGTTCCGGTGCCTCAAACGGAATAATTTCTACATTGTTTTGCGGCATAATCCAACTGAGCAAGCCGCGAAATAATCTGTCTTGCTCGTTAAAGCTTTTCAAAAAATCAACATATTTACGGTCAAGCAATCTGAAATCAGGCGCACTCTCCATTATCGGCATATCGGAAAGCAGATTCAGAATATAATAAAAAACTTTGGCGCAGAATTTGTAGGTTTTAGAAGTTTCTGCGTTATTTATACGTTTAGTCAGCACAATTTCTTTACCGTTCTGCCAAGCTTTTATCAGCTGCGGAATATAGTGCGGAGGATGCTGCAAATCTGCATCCATAAAAATCACCGCGTCGCCTTTGGCATAATCCATACCGGCCGTCATGGCAATTTCATGTCCGAAATTGCGTTTGAGTTGTACGATTTTTACGCGTGCGTCATTTTTTTGCAATTTCAGACAATTGCCGTAAGTTTTATCATTGCTGCCGTCATCTACGAATATATATTCAAAATCCACATTTCTGCAGTCTTTGGCAACTGTATTCAATTGTTTGTAAAGTTCAGTGATATTATCCTGTTCGTTATAGGCAGAAACAACTATACTGACTAATTTATTCGGCACTTTTAACCTCCCATGGTTCATAAAATCCGTATAAGATTTCTTTTGTTTTAGTTTTACCAAAATAATTCTTAAATTCAAGCGTCATTTTTTGCGGTGCGGAAACTGCATCCCCATATAACTTTTGATATTGCAAAAACTCCCAATCATCCGTGGCAATCAGCAATGCCCCGCTTTTTTCGAAATCATTGCGATCAAACCACGGGTTATTTTCAGGGTTCATCCATATCATCGGTTTTATTTCGTGAGAAGCATACAGTGCCATCATATTACCGAACCACACATCGGCTCCCACATATTTGAGCGGTTTTGCAGTGTGCTGTGCCCATTTTTGCTCAAATTTCGCAGCCACTGACCGCACGTCGGTCTGATAGCGCTGACTGGAGGTCAGCAAGCATTGGACACCATAAGCTGTTGACAAGAGCGCCACCCATACAAACATTGTATTTAAAAATTTATCGGCCATATTTCCGTCAGTTTTCAGCGGAGCAAAATAGAACAAAGCCGTTCCCCACATAAACAAGCAAGGGAAACCCCACATACTTTTAGCCGCATTTCCGCTGACAAGACAAATCAGTGAGAACATTGCCGCCGGAATAACGGCCGTACAAAAAATAAAACAGCCTGTTGTTCCGAATTCCGGTTTCCCTGTTTTGTGCTTACCCCAAAAATAAAAATATGTCAGCAATGCCGGAGCCGCAAACAAAATCTGCGCAAACAGAAACTTCAGCGGATAAACAAAATGCCGCCAGAAAGAAGTTATATTACCACCATGACTGCGTGATGATATATAATTAAATGACACAAAATCATGTTCATACAACCAATATACATGCGGAGCAAACAAAGATACAGCTATAATTGCCGCAGCATACACCTTATAGTTCTTCAGCAGTTTCGTGAACTTTTTGTCGCATAAAACAAATATTCCGAGAGCAATCAACAACATCACCGCAGTATATTTATTCAACAAATTCAGCCCGACCGAAATGCCAAACAACAACCAATCGCGCCACTTATCCAATGTATAGGCTCGCCAAAAATAATAGGCGCACAACGGCCATAATCCAACCGATACCACATTGACATTATATTCAGGAGTAGAATATCCGTAATATATTATGCCGAATTGCAGCGCCGCCGCCAAAATTGCCTTAGTTTCATCCAAAAAGCAACGAGCCAACTTATAGATATATACCACACCGAGCAATACAAAAAGCTGACTTAAGGCATACATAGCCTTATCGCTTTGCCCGAAAAGCGTATACCACGCATACGCAACCCACCCCGAGAGCGGTGCATGTTTGGTGGTACCGAACAGACAATATTTTCCCCACACTATTGCTTCTTGTGTATCCATGGAGAGCGAAAGACGCAACATCGGAACCACACTCCATACCGCAAAACTGAAAAGCAGCAAAGATATAAACTTTTTTGATAATTTTTGCATAGTACCTCGTTAACCACTCTTAAACTATACTTGTTATACCATACAAAACAAAAAAGTATACTAAAAAAACGCATTATTGAACGAGTTACCTGTATTTGACAATTTTACAAAAAATGTATTAATTTTGTCATTTTTGCTTGCTTTTTCTGTATAATTGCGATATAGTATAGAAAATATAGGCTGTTAAGGAGAATGAATATGGCTGATACAACAAATCAAGAATTTATTGAAAAAATTGCCGCTTTACCGAATCCGCAAGAAGATATTAAGGTCTATGATACCTCGGTTATTGCCTTATTAAATGAGCTGAATAACCGTACAAATTTTGATGGATTAGATACCGCTACTCTTGATAAATTTATTGAATTGCTTGATGGGCGTGATTTACCTGAAAATCTGCGTTCTTTACCGGAGAAAATAATCAATCGCCGCGAAGAACTTCTGGCGCAGCAACCTCAGCCGAAAACACAAGAAACAGTTGCTCCCTTGCAGGAACAACCGCAGGAAAATGGACTGAACAATACTCCTTATGATGCTCTGACCTCCCGTAACTTACTCTATATGTACAATAAACTGGGAGCGGAATATAATCGCTTAGCTGTGATCGGCCAGCAAACATTCGGGAAAAATCCGTCGTTACAGGGTTCTCCGGAAGCTGAACAGCTTGCACAAAAAATGGCGGCTTTCCGCCATGAAATGCTCGGTATTGAAAAATATGTTAAGAAAGAACTTGAAGAAACCGAACTTTCCTCGCATAATGCTCCTACCGTAAAAGATTATGTTGAAATACTGACTACAGCCGATAAAAATTATAAATATCCGAATCAGGATGGTCTTGCAAAGGCTCTGGAAGACTATGACAAAGAAAACGGATGGGAGGGAGAATTTTCTAATCCGGTACAAATTGCCGAACAAATTTTGAAAAACGAGAAAAAATGGACCGGCATTGTAAAGGAAAACATTATTCCGGACGGTTTCGAAGATGATGCAAGCCTGCGTTTTTTAAAAGATTCCGATAAAGAAACTTATAAAGAAATATTGGATACTCTGCGTGCGGTTACAATCACTGAGTTGGCGACAACAACACCGAGCGGAGATGAAAAAGAAAATACCAAACTTTTTTTAGAAAAGTATAATGAAACAGCGGCGCAATATCTCGGCAGCGTTTCTACCACCATCAAATTGATTGAAAAAGACGAAGAACAAAAAGCCAAATGGTGGAAAGGATATTGCGAGGCCAATAATATTCCGTTGGATAAAATCGGCGAAATCAGTCAAAACCCGCAGCATATTGACGCCTTTAATAAATATGTATTTTCTAACGTTTATAAAACAATGAACGGTATTTATAGCGAAAGAAATGCGATATATGCTTCGCGCATGGCACAGAAAACCGGTATGAAAAGAGTCTTAAATACCGCCTCACATCAAAAACTTACTTTGTGGCAAAAGCATCCTGAAATAATGACTGCGGTAAAAAACGGTGGAAAAAGCGCGGCTTTGAGCGCCGGTATGATTGCGGCTCTCGGTCCTATCGGCTTGACGGCAAAACAAGGTTGGCAGTTAGTCGGCGCGTTCAAAAAGTCTTATAACAACTATGCGGCACAAAATGAAGGACAAAAGAAATCCATCGGCGGCTTCTTTAAATATCTTAACAAAAATAAAGAGGAAGGAATCGGCTTGTTAAAGCAAACCGCAACATTTGCCGTTTCTGCGGGCGCTGTTGCCGCCTTATATGCTTCCGGCGCGTTGGCCTTCGGTGCTATCGGCAGTTTATCCGGATTTGGCGTGACCAATGCCGTTGCATCTGCTACACAGGCTGCAGCCATAAAACTGATGAAGATGAAAGTAACCGGTATTATTACCGCCGTTGCCGGTGGCGCAACTTATCTTGTGGTTCAGAAAAAAATCTCACCGAAAAAGAAAGAATTAATGGAAATTCTGCAAAGAAATTTGCAAGAAAAACCGGTTGAAGATAAAGGATTATTAAGCTTTTTCAAAACCAAAGATCCGGCAAAAAGAGCTTATCAGGATTTGACAAAGCTGCTTAACAGCAATGAAAAGCTTATGGAGAAAATTGCTTCGTTAAACCTCCCTGCTCAGGACAAGGAACGAGTGATGGAGCTCGCCAAAGAAATAAAACAGTTGAAAGCCGCACGCGGTGCAGCCGTTGCCGGTACGGTTATCGGCGGAGGCATGGCTAATGGCGAAGAAGTTAAAGATTTTATAGGTAATTTGCTCGGAGATGGCGATAAGACAGACACTCTTGCAGAAAACACTACCGTCGGTAACGCCGCCTCTGAGCAACCTCAGTTGACTGATGCACAGCAAGCTGACGTGATTGCCGAAGAGCCGCAAACACATACTTTTGAAATTACGGATAATAGAGTTGTGACTCAACCGAATGCAACTTATGTTATTTTGAAAGAAATGGGGCTGATGAATGGCAAGGATTTTGATGAACTGCGCGGAGGCAATACCCATATTACCCAATCACAAATGACTGCTTATCTCAATAAGTTGCAACTTACCGACACTCAGCAACAAGAGTTTCAAGCCAAACTTGATAACGGTGAGTTTGATAAAATTAAGGATGATTTGAATAATCATCGTATGGTTATTTATGCCGGCGGCGAATTTGCCAACGGGCATGAAACAATAAATTCGGGAAGCGGAAATACCGGCGAAAATGTGGGCAACACAGCAACAGCAAAGACCGGCAATACAGAAGTTAATTCTGCTCAGGCTTCTGCCAAAAGCGACGGGAATGCCAACGATGGTGCCGTGGTTGTAGATAAAGAAAAATCTTCTGATGCTGTCCATGTGGAAAAAGCAGCAGAAGCGGAAAAGAAAATAGGCACTATTACCGGTAAGGCCGAAGAAGGCAGTTGGTGGAAACGGATGTGGCATAAAAAGCATGATTATGATGTCAATATGGTCGTAACCGGTGAAACGGATAAAGATGTTGAAAATTATGCGGCACGTATCGCCATGCAATCACGCGGACTACCGATAAATTCCGAAAGCAATGAAGCCATCAAACAGGACGGCTATACAGTTAAGGGAAAAATGACCGATATCGACGGTACATCGCATAAATTTAAAGTTAATGTGGAAAGCAAAAACGGATATACCGTAACGACTCGGACGGTTGATGATGTGCGCACCAAGATATATAAAACCGAGGATAACAACCGCGTTGAATTATTTAAGGGAAAGAAAGAGGAGGCCAGTTTTGTAGGTGATGCCAACGGTACCAAAGCCGATGTTGTTCTCGGCAGTCAGAGAAATGATGCGGGTGTTCAAGTAACCTATATTCAAGACGGAGACACTAAGAAGGTTTATTCTATCAGTAATGCCGGAGAAAATGCCGGAAAAGCAGTAGATACGGGACTGTCTGCAAAAAAAATAACTTCTATATTAAAAAATATGGGCAAAGGCAGGATATAGTCCTATTGTACCGATGATTGTCAAAATTTAGCACCTTGCCGAACGGCAGGGTGTTTTTTTGCTTGCGAAAATCCAAAAGCAGGTATATTTTATCGGTAGATACGGTTTAACACTTATTATTTGAAAGGAATGAGCAATGGAAGTAGCGATTATTCTCGTAATTTTAGTTTTTATCGTGTTGCTGAAATATGTGGTTATCGTGCAGCAAGGCTATGAATATACCGTGGAAAATTTCGGTAAATATACGCGTTCGCTGAAGCCGGGGTTTCATATTTTGATTCCGGTGTTTGAAAACGTTGGACGCAAAATTAATCGCAAAGAGCAGGTTTTGGATGTAGCTTCGCAAGAAGTTATTACCAAAGATAATGCCATGGTAACGGTTAACGGTGTGTTGTTTTATCAGATTCAAGATGCGGTGAAAGCCGCTTATCAGGTGGATAATCTCGACTTTGCCATTATGAACTTGGTGATGACCAATATTCGTACGGTTATCGGCAGTATGGAAATCGACGAACTGCTTTCGCAACGCAATATAATTAACCAACGCTTGCTTGATGTAGTTGATGTAGCAACCATTCCGTGGGGGGTTAAAGTTACGCGTGTGGAAATTAAAGATATTACCCCGCCGGCAAATTTGATTGATTCCATGGCTCGCCAAATGATGGCCGAGCGTGATAAACGTGCCAATATTTTGGAAGCGGAAGGTTTGCGTCAGGCCGAAATTCTGAAGGCGGAAGGCGAAAAACAAGCGGTGATTTTGGAAGCAGAAGGCAACCGAGAAGCCGCATTCCGTGAGGCAGAGGCTCGCGAGCGTTCGGCTCAGGCCGAGGCAACCGCCACTAAGCTCGTTTCCGAAGCCATTGAGAAAGGCAATCAAAACGCTTTATCGTACTTTTTGGGGCAGAAATATATCGATGCTTTGCAGGGTATTGTAACTTCGCCAAACGAAAAGCTCTTGATGTTGCCGGTTGATGCCACGCAGGTGATGGGAACCATTGCCGGTATTGCCGAGATTGCGAAAAACGTTGCGGAAAAACCTAAAAAATAAGGAGAACGATTATGTTGTTTGAATCTGCGACGACAAACTGGCTGATTATCGGGCTGGCCTTGTCAGTTTTGGAGCTGATTGTACCCGGAACTTATTTAATTTGGTTCGGATTGGCCGGATTGTGCATGAGCGTTTTGATGTATTTTATGCCGATGGCGCTGTCTACGCAAATCATTTGGTTTGCCGTATTTTCGGCAGTTTTTGCAGTTATAGGTTGGTATTCTTATCGCTATATTTTCAAAAAAATGCAGGCTCCGAAAGAATATCAGAATTTGAATGATTCGGCGCAGCAATTTGTCGGTCGCATGGTAACGATTGCCGAAGATGTGGTTGACGGGCAGACTAAAGTCAAAGTCGGAGATACTTATTGGCTGGCATATAGCGAAAAGCCGCTGAAAAAAGGTGATAAGGCCAAAGTTACGGCGGTTAAAGACAGTTTGATTTTGATTGTTGAATAAGTCTTAAAGGCATTTTTCATAATCTCCGATGACGGTTGTTGTCGGAGATTTTTTATTCGATGCAACATAAATCTTGAAAAATATTTTTTTACGGGCTAAATATGTAAAAAGTTTTTGAGGTTTATGCGATGTATGATGTTTATAAAATAAGGAAAGATTTTCCGATTTTTGATGTGCGTGTCAACGGCAAACCGGTGGCGTATCTCGATACTACCGCGTCGGCACAAAAACCGCAGGCAGTGTTTGATGCCATGCGTCGCGTATATTATGAGTTTTATGCCAATCCGCACCGCGGTACTTATTATTTTGCCGATGCCATTACCACGGCTTATGAGCGGGCGCGCGAAACGGTACGGCAGTTTATAAATGCCCGCGAAGCAAGAGAAATAGTCTTTACGCGCAATGCTACCGAATCGATTAATCTGGTTGCAGCAACGTGGGGATTGCAGAATATTCACGCCGGTGACGAGATTTTGATTTCGGAGGCGGAACATCACGCTAATTTAGTACCATGGCAACATTTGTGCGAAATAAGCGGCGCCGAGTTGAAGGTTTTTCCGGTGGCGGATAACGGTGACTATATTGCGGAAGAATTTCTCGCGCGTTTAGGCGATAAAACCAAACTTGTCGCCGTTACTGCCATGTCCAATGTTTTGGGTACAATGTTTCCGATTAAGGAAATAACCGCCGCCGCGCACAATGTCGGAGCCAAGGTTTTGATAGATGCTTGTCAGTTTGCAGTACATTATCCGATTGATGTACAAGCTGTAGATTGTGATTTTTTAGCTTTCTCCGGACATAAGGTGTATGGTCCGACCGGAATCGGAGTGTTGTACGGCAAAGCGGAAGTTTTGGAAAAAATGCCGCCATATCAATTCGGCGGAGATATGATTGAAAATGTTACGTTTGCCAAAACGACTTATGCCGATATTCCGGCGCGTTTTGAGGCGGGAACACCGGCATCGGTACAGGCCGTGGGTATGGCTGAGGGAATCCACTATATTGAGCGAATCGGGTTTGATAATATAATCACTCATGAAGAAGAACTTATCAAATATACCAACGAGCGCTTGGCGGAAGTGCCGAGGCTCAAGATTATCGGCACGGCGAAAAATAAGGGCGGAGTGTTCAGTTTTGCCGTCGGCAATATTCATCCGCAGGACTTGGCTTTTGTTCTTAACAAAGAAAACGTAGCTATCCGCATCGGTCATCATTGCGCACAACCGATTGTCAATCGGATGGGGTATAATTCATTGGCACGGGCTTCACTCGGCTTATACACCACAAAAGAAGATATTGATACACTGATTGCGGCTCTGCTTAAAGCCGAAAAATTTTTTAGGGAAGTGTGATGGACGAAAGAATAAAAGAAACAGAAGAAAAAATTATCGGAGCAACCGAAAGTCGTCTGCTGCAGGCAATGAGCATTGATGATACTCAAACCGGAATACCGACAGAGCCACTGCCGGATTTTGTGGCTTATGCGGGCAAAACATTGGAAAGCGGTGTTTCTAAAGCAAAAATGATTGATATTGTCGAGCAAATCCGCACCGTTTCCGATCCGGAAATCCCGATAAATGTTTATGATATGGGGTTGATTTATAAAATAGACCAGAAAGATAACGGCGATTTATATATCGAAATGACGCTGACGGCGCCGACGTGTCCGATTGCCGGAGTTTTGCCGCAGCAGGTTGCCGATGCCATTGCTCTTATCGCCGGTGTGGGTAAAATTGAAGTAAAGCTGGTTTGGGAACCGGCTTGGACACCGGATAAATTAACTGATGAAGCCAAAGAGATTTTGGAGTTGCTGTAATGGATATTGAAGAACTTACAGAAAATTTCTCTTTTTTTGATAATTGGGAAGAAAAATATCAATATGTTATAGATTTGGGAAACAAACTCGAACCTTTGGATGAGGCGTACAAAACCGAAGAATGGAAAGTGAAAGGCTGTCAATCGCAAGTGTGGTTGGTGCCGCATTTTGCAAACGGACGCATTCATTTTGCCGGCGACAGCGATGCGATTTTGGTGCGAGGGATTATAGCAATCATTTTGCTGATTTATAATGATAAAACGCCGGAAGAAATAAAAAGTATTGATGTTATTAAAATTTTTGCTAAACTCGGTTTAGAGGAAAATTTAACGCCGAGCCGCCGCAACGGAATGCTGTCAATGGTGGCCAAAATTAAAGAATATGCCGATTTAAGATAGAGAAGCAGTATGAACGTCCATGAATATCAGGCAAAAAAAATTTTAGCGCAGTACGGTATTTTGATTCCGCAGGGAGGTATTGCTTATACTTCAAGTGAAGCTAAGAGAGTGGCACAAAAACTTTCTTCGCGTGGTCCATGGATGCTTAAAGCTCAGATTCAATCAGGGGCACGAGCCACAGGTCATTTTATCGACCACGATGCCGGAGGGAAAGGAGGTATTCGGCTGGTTACGCAAATCAGCAATATTTCTTATGAAGCGGCGCAGATGCTGAATAATACTTTGGTTACGGAACAAACCGGCGAAAACGGCAGATTGGTTACTAAGGTGTATGTGGAAAAATACGAAGAAGTAAAGCATCCCTTTTATGCCGGCATGATTATTGACAGTTCAATTCCGGCCATTACTCTATTAATCTCTGAAGTCGCAGATGAAAATATTCTGACACTCTCTCAGCAAAAAGATAAAATTCTGCGTATTGATTTGCAACAAGACAGCGGTATAAGTGATGCGCAAATTTATCAAATATTGGATTTTCTGGCATTGGATAAAGTATATTTGCAGAGTTTTCATGACTTTTTCGGAAAATTACTGTTTACTTTTATCAATTTAGATGCGCAAATGATAGAAATTAATCCGGTCGGAATTTTACCGGATAAAAAATTAATTGCACTTGATGCCAAAATAAATTTTGATAACAATGCTCTGTTCAGGCATCCCGATATTTTGCGGATTCATGAGGATTTTGAAGAAGATAAGCGACGAAGAAGTGCTAAATCCTGCGGTTTTCAGTATCACGAATTTGATGGCAACATCGGCTGTATTGTCAATGGTGAAGGATTAGCTCTCGAAGCTATGGACATTATTCAATCCAAAGGATACGGTACCGCATGTTCGCTCAATGTCAAAGGTGGTTTTGATAAAGATAAAATTGCAGCGGGAATTAAAATCATTATGACAAATCCGCGAGTAGAAGGAATTCTAATTAATATTATCGGCGGTTTCTTGCGTTGTAATCTGATTGCTGACGGTATTTTGGAAGCATCGCAAGATGTAGGATTAACCATACCGTTGGTAGTGCGTTTTGAAGGTACAAACAAAGAAGAAGCAAAAACTATTTTGCAGCAATCCAACCTTGCGGTTATTTTTGCCGAAAATATCAACGAGGCCGTAGAGAAACTGCTGACGCGAATGGAGGTAAACGACTGATGTCTATTTTAGCCGATAGAAACACACGTGTACTCATTCAGGGAATTACGGGAACGCAGGCTTCTTTCCATGTAAAACGCTCTATTGAAAGCGGCACTTGCATTGTGGCCGGAACTTCGCCATCACATAGCGGCGAAAAGCATCTCGGCGTTCCGGTATTTAATAATGTATATGAAGCTCAGCGCCAATTTGCAATAGATGCCAGTGTTTTGTTTGTACCGGCAATGGCGGTAAAACGTGCGGTGCAAGAAGCAGTTGAAGCTGAAATCGGTCTGATTGTATCTATTGCCAGTGGTGTACCAGTGCATGATATGCTTGAAATCAGGGCTATGCTTAAAGGCTCTAAGACATTAATGATAGGGCCTAACACACCTGGAGTAATTACACCTAAAGAGGCAAGACTCGGTATTTTTCCGGAAAATATTCATCAAAAAGGAAAAATCGGAATTATTTCGCGTTCTTCCACCCTTACATACGAAGCAGTTCTGCAGACAAACGAAGCCGGATTAGGACAATCTACCGTTATCGGATTAGGTGACGACATGATCATCGGTACGGACTTTTGCGAACCGCTGAGGCGTTTTATGGATGATGATGAAACAGCAGCCGTGTTATTGATCGGAAAAGCTGATAACGCATACGAACAGCTTGTATCAGAATATTATGCAGCCATTGATAATAAAAAGCCGGTTATCGCTTTTGTGGCCGGTGAAGCATTGCCGTTTGGGTATTCCATGGGCTATGCGGCAGATATTATAACGCACGGCCGTGTTACCGTTGCCGATAAAAAGCGCATTATGCGCCAATCCGGAATTATTGTGGTTGATCAAATGAATCAGGTACATAAAGCACTGCAAGAACTTAAATTATGAAAATATGGCAGACCTTATTAAATCTTATTCTGCCGCCGCGTTGTATTAAGTGCGGTAAAATTTTAAGTATAAAAAACGGATTATGCGCCGAATGTTTTTCAAAAATCACTTTCATCAGTGAACCGATGTGCCATCACTGCGGCATACCGTTCAATGATGCCGTAAATATCAAATTCAACACAGTACAATATTGCGGCAAATGTTTGCAAAAGAAGAAATTTTTATTTGAACTTCAGCGCTCGGCGTTTATTTATAATGACGAATCCAAAGATTTGATTTTAGATTTGAAATTCCGTGATAAAACGGCCGCTGCCGAAATCTTAGCCAATTTGCTTTACGCAGCCGGAAGCGATATTTGGAAAGAACAGCCGGATATTCTTATGCCGGTACCGATACATCACAAGCGTTTAATGCAGCGGCGCTACAATCAATCGGCATTGCTTTGTCGATATTTAGTGCACAAGACCGGCATTGACGCAGATTACACTTCTCTGCAGCGCTGCCGTAACACCATTCCGCAAGTTCAGCTTTCGGGGGCTGCGCGGCGCAATAATTTGAAACAGGCTTTTACTGCAGTGAAACCGCAAAATATTAGAGGTAAGAAAATTGTTCTGATAGATGATGTTGCCACTACCGGTTCCACCTTAAACGAATGTGCCAAAGTTTTGCATAAGGCCGGTGCTGCAGCCATATACTCTCTGACATTGGCACGCACGCAGGAATAGCCGGTATATTTTATATTCAGCAATAAATCATAAAAAAAGGGCGGATAAATCCACCGCCCTTTGTTTTGTGATTAAAGCAATTTTTGTATTCTATTATACCCTCTTTGCTTAACTATATTAAAGGACACACGTGCAGCACATGACGAATGTATCAACTGCTGTAGGACATGTCCACGTTCCTCCGATTTTGGTACAAGATTTATTACCAGTTTCCCACGCAGAATTTGCACCTTGCGAATTGACTCGACCATATCCAGGAGGGCATGCTCCGCCGCCGGAGCTGCTGCTCGAAGAACTTGAACTGCTGCTTGAGCTGCTACTTGAGTTGTTGGAGCCAGTGTTATTGCTTGGGTTCGTATCACCACCAGAGCTGCTAGAGCTACTGCTTGAACTACTTGAAGAACTTGAGCTGCTGCTCGAACTACTCGAAGAACTTGAGCTGCTGCTTGAACTACTCGAAGAACTTGAGCTGCTACTCGAACTACTCGAAGAACTTGAGCTGCTGCTTGAACTACTTGAACTGCTACTCGAACTGTTGCTACATGCAGAAGAAGAATATATACAGCTGCACAAAGCGCTATTAAAGTAGTAGCAATCTCTGCAGTCGGAAGGACTTACATTACAACCGCCGCCGGAGCTGCTGCTTGAACTACTTGAACTGCCGGAGCTGCTGGAGCTGTTGCCACATGCAGAAGGAGAATATATGCAGCGGCACAAATCACTATTAAAGTAGTAGCAATTTCCGCAATCGGAAGAACTTATATCACAACCGCCGCCGGAGCTACTGCTCGAGCTGCTTGAGCTACTTGAACTGCCGGAGCTGCTGGAGCTTCTGGTGCCATTCTGTTGACAAATATAGCATTGCGATCCTAAATCTGTCTTATCTCCGAGCGTGTAGCCATACGGACAGTCAGAGGTGTATTTAGTCTCTCCGGCTCCACAATCATCATTTTTCATTTTATAGCAATTGCTACCGAAATCAGTTGAGGTTACCACATAATTGTATGCCGGATTCGGTGTATTGCCTTTGATATATCCGCAACACGGACAATCATCGCTTTTAGCCATATAACAATTGCTGCCGAAATCAGTTGTTGCTGTGTCATAATTGCCATTGGTCGGAGTATCTCCGACTGTATAACCGATCGGACAATTATTATTATAGCATTTATAGCAATCTTTACCGATTACCGAAGTTCCCTCTTTTTTAGACTTATATCCGGAAGCTGCACATACCTCTTCAAACTGCATATTTGCCGGACAAGTATCTTTTGCAATCACAATTGTAATAGTTATTTCATGCGCTGTTACCTCATCCAGTTGGGTTTGTTTGATGGTAAAGGTATAAACCTTATCGGTTGTAGTGCTCTCATTTGCCGGACAGGCTATATGCAAAACGCCGGTCTCTGATTTGGTTATTGAACAATCTCCGGCAGTAGTCGGCGCATAGTAGTCATAGTAATTCGTTTCATTGCCGCTGATAGTCGAAATTACCGGAACATCGACAGCCCCTCCGTTAGCCGGAATTACTACTCTTTCATCTTTACTGTTTTCCAGCTTGAATGTATACACATAATCACGGCACTTACATAAATCTTTACCATTGTAATGAGTAACTGCTTTATATTGATCCAGTGGACATACCTTTTCTATCGGTTTGTAACATAAACGTCCGTCAGCTGCTTTTTTGGATTTATAATCATAGCAAGAAGCATCGTATCTTGAATTATAAACCGATTCCGGAAGATATCCGTTGGTCATTTCACGGCATCTGTAGCAGAAAATCCCGCCTTTGCCTGTTGTTGATTCTTTGTCACAAGTGTAGCAACCGGATGGAATAACCGAAACTGTTCCGTTATTTTTATCTTCACAGGTAAAAATTGAATTATCTATACATTCACCGCACTTTTCACCGCCGGATTTTCCGGCATTGGCAACTGCTTTAAAAGTCTGCGTTTCCGTGCAATCGCGGCGCGATACATACGGTTCTACACACGGCAGTGGTGAGCACTTCCAAAAATACGTATTGCCTTGTTTACACGATTCACAGGACCACGAATCGTCATTATACCCAGTCGGCCATTTAGTTGAGCTATGTGTTCCTTTAAGCTTATAGCCGCTGGCATCACACGTTGCCGCAGTACATTCAAACAACCCCGGACATTGAGGAATATAGGCCTCGACACAAGCCATACCCTCTTGTTTGGTGTCAAAATATCTGCCGCTTTTCAGGTAGACGGAACAATCCGTCTCTTCCGGACTTTTAGATACCGCACCCTGTTCGCATATTCCGGTGGGCAGAAAGCATATTTCCGCAAAAGACGGATTAACTGCTGCCGCACACCATAGTGCACTCAGCAGTATTCCTTTTTTTATTAACCTAACTATTGACATTGTTTTCTCCTTATTAACACATTGCCATGCTTTAATATTACACCTTTTTTAAGAGCTTTTGTGTTACATTTTTGTTAAATTTTGAGAATTATTTTTAATTATGTTCTTAAACATATCTTAAACTTTAATGTGTAACTTTGTCTCAGTACGTTCAACTTTTAGGATAGGGAAGGAACAATGAATACATTTTGCAAAATGGTGGGAGCAGCAGCCGTAGCTTTGGCCTTAAACGCTTGTTCTTCCATGAACAATAATACTGCCGTGCCGGAAAGATACAGTGATTTACATTTTGACAATAAGGCGCCGATCCCGCTAACGGTTAAAACTGTTGAGGTTAAATCAGAATTTACTCCGTCTTTCACACGTCCGCATGTTGAACATTTGTTGCCGGCTTCCATTGAAAAAACCGCCAAAACTTGGGCTAAAGAACGTCTTGAAGCAACAGACTTCTCTTCGAATCGTACGGCGGAATTCATTATTCAAGATGCCAGCGTAATCGAAACCGAAGAAAAATCCACACAAATACTGACAAAAGATCGGCTGAAATACCATGCAACACTCAAAGTAATGCTACGTATTTTGGATAACAAAACGTCAGCCTCCACAAATGTTGAAGCTTGGCGTGATTTGACCATGTCCGTTGATACCAGTATCGAAGATAAAGAGCAACATTGGAACGATATGGTTATCAATTTATTCCAAGCCTTTGATTCGAGTATGGAAAAGAATATTCATCAGTCGCTCAATATGTATGTTAAAGACGATACATCAATTACGACATACTAAACGTTTTCAATTCTTACCTCCTATAGAAGACAGTCTCTCGGCTGTCTTTTTTTGTGTTTGACTCCTTACCGATTTTTAATTACACTTAATCCATAAACCAAAGTATTTATAAAATTATTAAAACTATATAATTATGGACTGTTCAGTTTTTGATAAATGGCTGAGTGATTTGCGCTTTATGTTGGCAAATCTGCCTGACGCACTTGTGTATTCGGTACTCACTGTGGGAACTTTTGTGTTTGCGGTCAGTTTTTGTGTTTCCGCTATCCGTATTTTTACGAGGTCTGTTTATTTTGATCTGGCCGGACGTGATGACATTCTGCAAGACAAATTACATGATGCTTACAGTTGGTACGACGGAACTTACGAGTTACCGAAAGAAAACATTAAAAAGGCGATGATTTATGCCAATTTAAGCTATCACACCTTCTGGAACGCGGTGATTATGTATCGCTACCGGCTGTGCGGGGAACCGATTAACCGAATGTATTTCAGAGTAAATCGCTGGAAAAATCACGACTTTCTTCCGTTCGGTTTATTTACGACCACTTTTCGCTTTACCATGCTGTACTCGCTGTGCTTCATTTGGGGATACCCCGTCTTTTTGGCGGTTGTATTAATCCGTATGAGGTTATACGCCAAAAAACAACCGCTTTATTAAGAAAAACTCCGCAAGCCACACACTTGCGGAGTTTTTTTATGACCTTACGGAAGATTATTGTACGTTTCCGAACGGATTGACGTTTTCCTCTTCCTGCGCGGCTTTGCGCAAATCAAACCAGTTCAAAATCGGCACCGACACGAAAATCGAAGAATATGTACCGATAATCACACCGACGGTAATCACAAATGCAAAGCTGTACAGTGCCGCACCGCCGAACACGAGCAATGCCAACGAGGCAAGCAACGTGGTCAAGCTGGTTAAAATCGTACGCGAGAAAATATCGTTAATACTCTTGTTTAATAAGTCGTATTGCGGCATTTTCTTAAACTTCTGCAAGTTTTCTCTGATACGGTCATACGTCACCACCGTATCGTTCACCGAATAACCGGCAAGCGTCAGAATGGCGGCAATCGTGGTCAGGCTGAAATCCAAATGGAAGATGGAAAGCAAGCCCACAACAATAAAGATATCGTGAAACAAACCGAGCAAAGCACCCACGGCAAATCGCCATTCAAAGCGGAACCACACATACAAACTGATGGCAACGCAAGCAAAAATTGAAGCCAAAATACCGGAAAGTTTCAGTTCATCGCCGACTTGTGGGCCAACGGATTCGATACTTTCAAAAGTGTAATCACTTCCCAAAATGTCTTTAATCTGATTAACGGCAATACGCTGACTTTCTTCGTCGGCATTGTTGGCTTGTGCTCTGATGAGAAGTTGGTCGCCTTCTTTGCCGACCGATTGAATGTTCAATTCATCAAGGTTCAATTCCGACAATTGTGAGCGAACTTTTTCCACATCTGCCGCGCCGCTTTTGGCGCGCACATCCATAGCCACACCGCCGGAGAAGTCAATACCATAGTTAAAACCTCTCAGCGTAATACTTGCAATCGATGCCGCAATCAACAACAACGAAATTATATAACCGACTTTACGCCACTTCAAAAAGTCGATGGTTGTATCTTTTATAATCCAACTGAATATTTTCATTTTCTTTTTCCTTTTTTATTATAACGGTAATTTTGTCGGTTTATATTTGGCAAGCCACGCTTCCACCATCAAACGGCTGACCGTAACCGAGGTAAACATCGAAACAACGATACCGATGGTCAAGGTGACGGCAAATCCGCGAACCGGACCGCTGCCGAAATAGAACAATACCGCTGCCGCCGCCAAAGTTGTCAGGTTGGAATCGACAATAGTGCGATAAGCTTCGGTAAACCCGACGGTAATAGCATCGCGAATCGAACGGCCGTGGTTAACTTCTTCTCTGATACGCTCAAAAATCAAAATATTGGCATCAACCGCCATACCAATTGTCAAGATAATACCGGCAATACCCGGCAGCGTGAGAGTGGTGCCGATAAAGCTCATAATACCGAGCATAATCGCCACATTCAAAAACAAAGTGATATCTACCATCAAACCGAACAAACTATAGGCTAAAATCATAAACACGATAACTGCTGCGAATCCGACAATTGACGCAGTTACACCGGCCTTAATCGAATCTGCTCCCAAACCGGCACCTACGGTTCTTTCTTCCATAACTTCAAGCGGAGCCGGCAATGCACCGGAACGCAAAAGCAATGCCAAATCATTAGCACTCTTAGTGGTAAAGTTACCGGTAATAATACCGCTGCCGCCGGTGATTGCCGACTGAATATTCGGTGCGGAAATAACCTCATTGTCCAAAACAATAGCCAATCTTTCACCAACATGTTCGCTGGTTACTTCAGCAAATTTACGGCCGCCGAAAGTATTGAAACGAAAACTCACCACCGGCGCTCCGTTTTCAAATGAAACACGGGCATCGGTCAAATTCTCACCACCGACAACCGGCTTGCGAAACACCACATATTGTTCTCCCTCAGAGCCGTTGATAATGCGCGAACTCTTACTGATTTTACCGCGTTTGGCCTGAGTAACCGAAGTTGACTCATCAACCAAATGGAAATCCATTTTTGCGGTTTTTCCGAGCAATATTTTAACACTTTCCGGATTTTGTACACCAGGCAACTGCACCAATATTCTGTCTGAACCTTGACCCTGAATAATCGGTTCTTTGGTACCGAGTTCATCAATACGGCGACGAACGATACTGATAGATTGATCAATAACCCGATTTTTCAAAACAGCAAGAGCCTGTTCATTGTAAGTAACAGTCAGAATCCCCTCACCGTTTTCATCCTCGGTTACGACTAAACCGTCATCTAATTTACGAAATGCTTCTTTAGCCTTATCACGAGCGTTGTAATCGGCTATTTTAACGGTTACGCCGTCTTTATCCGATCTCAGATCCTGATAACGCGTTCTGCGTTCGCGCAAAGATTGACGAACCGAATCTTCGAGAGTCGACATTCTGTCACGCAGAACATCATCCATTTTTACTTCCAACAACAAACTGGAGCCGCCCTGCAAATCCAACCCCAGATTTACCGGTTGCCACCATTTCGGCAATTTTGTTTTATCCTGAACAAAATTCGGAACGGCAAAAAATATGCCGACCAAACAGATAGCGATAATTAACAAAATTCGATTAAGTGATAATTTATACATTTTACTTTCCTTTTTTTATTTTTTGAGTTGCTTTTTCAACTTTCGATACATTACCGACCGTTTTTTGCGGTTCGGCGACTACTGTGCCAACCGTCATACGATCGACCGTAATTTCAACATTCGGTGCAATTTCCACCAAAAGCTTATCATTTTGAATTTTTGTAATTTTACCATAAATACCGCTGCTAAGCAAAACATCATCGCCTACCTTTAAAGCATCCACCATTGCGGCATGTTCATTCATTCTTTTCTTTTGCGGACGAATAAGAAAGAAATAAAAGATAAGCAATATCAACGCCAACTGAATCAGCGTTCCGCCCAAAGTTCCTCCGGGTGCGGCAGCCTCAGATGTTGCGGCAAAAGCATCATTAATAAACATTATCATCTCCCGTTTTTTTTCAACAATAGTTATGTAGGTATTACTATACCCTTTTTGCAAGAGAAAAAACTAAAAATTCAAGTTATTAACGGATTTTTCGGTTATATTTCGGAAGAATCGGCACTTTCACTGCCGGAATCAAAATTTTCCTCATATTTACCGATATCATCATCGGTATTTTCTTCAATTGCTTCATCGGCTTCATCGTATGAAAATTCGATATTTTGTTCAACTGCAGTTTGTTTATGTGCAGAATCTTCCTGCATTTCCGCAATCTGAGCGCCGTCTTTCAGTGTATTGTCCGAACTATTTTCCGCATCTGTCTGCAATTCAGCCATGGGGCTGTTATCCTCCTGATAAATGTATTCCTTCAGCGGAAGGCTTATATCACCCTCATACATCAGTTCCTTCAGCGGATCAATAAAAGCGCAAAGCATTAGACAGCCTATGACAACCCGTACTGTTTTCTCATATTTTGCGTCCGGTATCAGCATTTCCGCAAGACAGGCAATGACCGAACATATGCATACCACCATTGCCCATGCATTTATCTTATCCATTTCTTATTTCCCCACTATCAGCACAACTACGGTCGAAATAATAAATATCATCAGAACTGTAAGCAAGACAGCTGTAATAATTA
>CACWUA010000025.1 GCA_902763905.1 uncultured Pseudomonadota bacterium
ATGGTACTTTGTCTTAAGACACGGGAGAGTCGGTAGCTGCCGGTTCTTCTGATTACTACTCCTTGTTTATTGTTTTATTTTTATAGCTAATCAAAAAAAGCACCTGGTTTTACGGTAACGCAAAGCAAGGTGCTTTCTTTGTTGGTGTTATGTATGATTAGTCAAATAATAATCAGGTATTCTGCTCGCGGTCTTCCGGTTCCCACGGAAAGTTTATCCACAACCCCTGTGGCTCGGTCAGCGCGGCAAAATTCGGCTTAATCTCAGGATTTTTATTAATCAGCGTATAAATCTGCGCGTGCGGATATTTTTGGCGCAGATAGCGCAATGTTTCGCCACTGTCGCAAATATCATCTATAATATAAGTGTTTGACTCATCGGGAATGTTATCGGTGGTGGTATCAATTATTTGCGAGCGCTCTTTATCAGAAGAGTAGGAGGAAAGGCGGATAAACAATATATCCTTGCAATTAAGATAGTGTGCCACCAATGCCGTTGGCATCAATCCGCCGCGCGATACGGCCGCCAGCGTATATCCTTCCGGCGATTGCGCCTTAATACGTTGAGCAATCAGACGACAAGCCGCTTCCACCTGTTCCGAGGAAATTATTTTCATGGTTCGCTCCTTAAAAAAATTCGCTCTATTAAAGAAAAGTGTTATTTTTTATGTAGTATAACCTCTTGATTTGTCGTCATTCTGAACAAACACTTTAGTGTTGTGTGAAGAATCCATTTCGTTCTGTCAGAACGAAACAACGCCCGCAGCGTTGTTGGATACTTCGGCTTTGCCTCAGTATGACGAGCAAAACAACATTTTTCTTAAATTAAGCAAAAAAAATTATAATGCGGACTTATAGCAAAAAAGAAAAAATGCGTCAATATTTATTTTTAGTTTGACAAAATTAAACGAATGTGTTATACACGACATTAAGTGTTTTACAATTTAGTTATTATTTTTAGCGTATGGAGAAAAAAATTGATGTCACCCTTTCGGGTGTAGTGAGTTGTAGTTTGAAGTCGATTGGCGAAAAGCTGTCGACGTTCAAGATGTTTGTAACAGGAGCGGTGATGCATAATCACAATGACGCCAAGTGGCAGTTCCCGTTGCCCACGCTCATTTCCATCCACTTGCGTGATTGCAAGGATATGACGATGGAGGACATGTATGCGTTATTGACTGTCGGCACCGAGGTCAACGTACGAGTGACCGGTGAGCAGGGACACATTGAGGCGAAGATTGTCAAGGTGGAAGGCCGCACACGCCGCACGCTTGAGGACTTTGTCTTAGCGTTGGAGGATTGTGCTCCCAATGTCGGCCCCGGTATCAGGTTGAATATCAATGGGGATATGAACAATCAAGGCCTTAAATAAAGTAAACCCGTCGGAGTAGAATCCGGCGGGTTTGCTTTTAATTGGCATTTTCATACACGCGGTCGCGTGCCAGGTTGATAATTGTCAACCTTTGCGCCTCGCTGAGTGGCTCTGCCAGCAACGAATCGATGAATTTCATCATCTCCTCAAAGTTGAGCGTGCGCAAGGCGCGACGCAGTTCTTTCTCTCCCTTGCGGAAGGTGCCGTCGGCGTCAATCACCACCTCAACCGGCAAACCGGGGACACTCAATCCGCGGCGGCGGGCTTCGGCAGAAACGGCTGTAAAGCACTGCTCAATAATCTGGTGTTCAATTTCGTGGAGATCAGACCCCATTGTTGCTAACCTTAGAGCAAAGACTTTCTTTAACAAGTCGGATAACTTCTCGTCACTCAGATTTGCCAATCGGCAAGATGTAACATAGCGGCTGAGCTGCCATATCACATTTCGGATTTCGTCATTCATAAATAAATAATTTGGATTGCATTTATAAATTTAACAAAAATGTACAAAAAATGCAAGACATTTTTTTATGCTTGCCTATTTTTTATTTTATCATACAATGCAAGAAAACGGCAGAAAGGATAAAAAAATGTTGCATATCGGTTGTCATCTCTCGATTTCCAAAGGATTTTTACATATCGGCAAGGAGGCACAATCCATCGGCGCCGATACGTTTCAATTTTTCACACGCAATCCGCAGGGCGGAAAGGCCAAAGACATCGATTCGACCGATGCCCAAAAATATAATGATTATGCGCGCGCAAACGGTTTTGCCAAGATTGTGGCGCATGCACCGTATACGCTTAACCCGTGTTCGGACAATCCGCAAACACGCGAGTTTGCGCTGATGGTGCTGGCCGATGATTTGGAGCGGATGGAATATGTGCCGCATAACTACTACAATTTTCATCCGGGTTCGCATGTGGGGCAGGGCGCGGACAAAGGAATCGCCATGATTATTGAGACTCTGAATCGGATATTAAAGCCGGAACATACTACAACGGTGCTGCTTGAAACCATGTCGGGCAAGGGCTCGGAGGTGGGGCGCAGTTTTGAGGAACTGGCGGAGATTATTGCCGGCGTGAAGTTAAAAGAAAAAATGGGCGTGTGTTTGGATACCTGCCACGTTTTTGCCGCCGGTTATGACATTGTGAACAATCTTGACGGTGTGTTTACCGAGTTTGATAAAATTATCGGTTTGGAACGGCTTAAAGCGGTGCACCTTAATGACAGTATGATGCCGTTTGCCTCTAACAAAGATCGTCATGCCAAAATCGGTGAAGGTGAAATCGGTCAGGCGGCGCTGGAGCGTTTTGTGCGGCATCCTGCAGTTAAAAATATTCCGATGATATTGGAAACGCCAAATGATTTAAGCGGCTATGCTGCTGAAATCAAACTGATGCGCACTGCTGCAGAATAATTTTTAGAGAACAACGTTATTCAGTTAAAAAAAAGTGCCTCGAAAGATAGTTCGCGGCACTTTCATGCTCAGTATTATTCGGTTGCCGTCTATTTATCCGCTTCTAAATACTCAATATATGACTTGTTGTCAGCAAGCAAATCAACAATATGCGGAGTATATCCCTGCCGATAAGAAAAAACAAGTTTGACTATGCCGGCATTGACTGCTTTGGTCAGTTGCGCGGATTGTTCATTCCTGATATAAAATTTATAGCGATTTTTGAATGCGTTAATCGGACATTTGGCATCAGTGAATTGGGCACAATCGGTTTCACTCCAATTAGGTTGTAATTCCATATAATAACCGGAGAAAAAATCTTTCGGATCATAACCGGAAACTACTATTTCCACACGTTCAAAACGAATTGCATTGATATAATATCCCATTACGGCAGCCAGAACTGCAATCGGTAGAAAAAACAGGACATATACATATTTATTTTTCATTTCTGTTCTCCCATAATAAGCGTCCGTATTTCATTAATAACAAAATTACCGCAATAATAAACAAGCCTGAGCCTACCAGATAAAATCCGGCATGCAGCAAATCGCTGACATCGGCATAATATCCCAATATGCGGATAACCGTGGCCAATACGGCAATATTAAACCATTTTCGGCTGTTTTCCTTATATGCCATCCATGCTACAATGGAACACAATATAAGGCAAGGCACTAAATCAAAAATATTTTCGTTGAAAGTTACGCCGAACCATATCAAAAGACCAATATAGCAGGCCAGACGATCCCGAAAATCAACTCGTCGATATGAAGTGTATATGGTGGTTATACCCAAAAACAGCAATGGACACACTGCTTCAAACGGATAATGATTGAATGAACCGTTTTGCGATATATCTGGTACATTGATATTGGCTGCAATCGTAATGAATATCCATAAATATTCGATGACTGTTCCCAATAAAAAGAAAGGCATAAAACCGTTGCGATTATGATAACGGTTTATAGTCAGTAAAATGTAACCGAGAATCAAACAAGATAAAACATAAGCGCCGAATAAACTGACTTTGAGAGATAATGCCAAATTTGGGAGTAAAATCGTTGCATAAGCCGCTTTAACTACACGATTGTAGATTGCATACATCATAATACCGCTGAAAAAGAACAGAGGTCGGCGAATTGTTTTATTGTCGGAGTGCTTGGAAAGCATAAATATTTCATAAACGGTAAATAGTCCCAGAATGCACAGATTACGTAATAAATCAATCCCTATACCGAGAGAAGTAATGTTGATTTCAGGACGATGAAACCAAGTATATAAAGAACCGTCAAAAATCAACTGCCAAAGTGTTTTCAAATCCGTGCAACCGATACCGCAATAAAACAACGGAATCCAAAGCCATAAAAGACGTGGGGCTGCAAACAGCAACGGCCAGCTGACTACACTCCATAACAATAAGGCGTTTTCAATATCGGCGGGCAGATGAAATATTTGCCCGATAAGTCCGATGACACCCATAATCAAAAAAGCGTAAACACAAGCCACAACCTGTTTTAGAACGTTTTTTCCGCTTTGGATTGTCCAAATCAAAATACCGGCATTGGCTATCATTGCCGCCAACGCTCCGATCATTTTGATATTGTTCGGAATTTGCAGCCAATTGGCGGCAATCATTGCTATAATACCGAGTCCTACCAAAAATGAGGCAAAATACAGTAAAACCATAAACCAATAGTTTTCGCCATGTTTTGTTCCGGAAGACTTTTGTAAAGTCACGGCCGGAGATAAATTTGTCGCGATTTTTATAGTGGATTTTTTAGTTGATGCAGCTTTATTAAGCAGTGCGGATTTTTTGACGCGTGCAGAAGGTGCCTTGCTGCTTTGCTTTGCCTGAATCGTGTTTTTAGCAACTACAGACTTGCGTGCTGTCTTTTTCTTATCCATAGTTTTGGTGACCATATCTCATTCTCCTTTATTTTCAGCTTTTAACATAATTTCCGGAGCTTCAATGCCAAGCAAATACAACATAAGTTTGAGTATATCACGTGTCAGTTTAGCCAGTTGCAAACGCGAGGCAATAAGCTGCGGTGTTGCTGCAGACATTACCGGACAAGTATTGTAAAACGTGCTGAAAATTTGCGCTAAATTATGCGTATATTCAGCAATAATACTCGGTTCTTTGTCGGTGTGTGCACGCATAATCACATTATGTACTTGAGCCAGCTTAAGTGCAAGGGTGCGTTCTTCTACAGTGTCCAGAATGATTGCCCCGCATTGCAATCCGCCTGCCTCAGCTTTTCGTAAAACCGAATTGATCCGAGCTATGGCATATTGAATATAAGGACCTGTTTTGCCCTCAAACTTGGCAAAATCCTCAAGTTCAAACACATATCCTGAAGCAATGCAGTTTCTCAAATCCTGAAACTTAATTGCCGCAATAGCAATCTGCGAAGTCAGCTTTTCAATTTCCGCCTCGCCGTAACCCTCGACTTCTCCGGCTTTCGGTAACGATTGACGCACTTTGTCTTTAGACATTTCAATCAGCGTTTCCAAATCCATCACACCGCCGTCACGAGTTTTGAACGGCTTGCCGTCCGCACCGTTGACCGTGCCGAATACAATATGCTTTAATTTGACATCCGGGGCAATACCGAGTTTTTGCGCCGCTTCAAACACCTGCTCAAAATGCAGAGTTTGCCGACTATCCGTAAAATAAACTATTTCTTCAGCTGCCAAATCATCGACCCGCATTTTGATGGTCGCAATATCAGTGGTGTGATATGTATACCCCCCGTCTGACTTAATCAAAATAACCGGCGGCTTCGGCTTGTTTCCTTCTTCCAGACGGATAATTTCCGCACCGTTATCAACTTCGGATATGCCTTTTTTGCGAGCAATATCAACAATTTCGCCGCAAGTCTTATGTGCATTGCTCTCACCCCACCATAAATCGAAGTTGACATCAAGTTGCTCATAATTGGCTTTGATTGCCTTAACCGATTCGCCGCGCAGATGTTGCCATGCTTTATGATATTCAGTGTTTCCGTCCTGCAATTCGGCGGTTATGATGCGTGCATTTTCACGGGCAGTTTCATCCTCTTTACAGCGAATATTAGCTTGTTTGTAAAATTCGGTAATTTGCGCAATATCATAACTTTCAACTTTATCTAAATTGCCGTCTTGTCTAATAATTTCCGCCAATATCATACCCATCGGCGTTCCCCAATCGCCCAAATGCACATCGCTTATCACCTCATTGCCGATAAAACGCTCAATACGGCTTACCGATTCGCCTATAACACCGGAACGTAAGTGCCCCACATGCATAGTTTTAGCGACATTCGGTCCGCCGTAATCCAGCACAACTTTATGCGGATTTTCGACCAGACCGCAACCCAAACGCTCATCTTCGGCCATTTTATCGGCATTCTGGGCAATAACCTCATTTTTAAGTTTAATATTGATAAACCCCGGCCCGTCCACCGAAATCGATTCGCAAAACTCACATTTTTGCAATTCATTGGCAATCATCATTCCGACTTCCCGCGGATTTTTGTGGTTAATTTTAGCCAATGCCAACGCGCCGTTACACTGAAAATCGCTTAGATCGGCACGATCGGAAACCTTTACAAAGGCAAATTTATCGTCTAAATCGAGTTTATTGAATATATTTTTAAGAGTTGCATTGATTTTATTTTCCAGTATCAGATTCATTTTTTTGTTCCTCTGAATTTTCCATACTTGTTTTTACACACAAATAACGAGCTTTAGCCGGCAATAATAGTTTGCCGTCAATATAGTTTTTCCCCTGTAATTCGGCTCGGTCTCCTGTTTCTTCTGTTTTGCATACATCATCAGCCATTTGCTGCAATTCATTATCATCGGTAAACAATGGATTATAGCATATCACCGGAGCATTCGGTTTTGAAGAACCGCTGTATAACTTGCTGATATCGGAAGTCCCCGGATTGCGTTTCCTGTCGACAAACGGCTGAAACAAAGTGCAACCGCTCATAAAAAGCACTGATAAACATGCAATATAAAATTTTAAACTAGACAATTTGAAAAACTCCATTAAATTATATTGTTAGTTTTGGTATAATAAACGAAGATTCTTAAAATGAAAAGTGAAAATAAATATATAGGTGATGATAAGTTCAAAAATTTTCTTACTCATTACGATTGTCAGGCTCCGTTGGAAGTTGTAAAACTGCGTTTTGCCGGTGCAATCTGCAGTCCTAATGCCGATTTGCGCCCGACGGATGTTATTGCATCGTTTTGGCCGGAGAATGCTGCACCGCGGTTGGAAACCAAAAATGAGGCTGAATTGTTCTTTAAATTTTTTATGGGCCTGTGGGATGAAATGTTTCTTTTAGTGCGCGAAAACAAAATAAAATTGTCGCATATCAGCCCGTCCGATGACTTACAAAATGTATGCCGGCAACGTTTTGAAGCAGTGGAAATGGGCTTTGTTGAAGGATTTTTCGGCGGTAACGATAATTTGAAAATACCTGCTTATATTGCCGAAATCGTCGATTCGCTGAGTCAACTGGCGCTTTTATATAAATCTCTGGCCGCCAAAATCGAAAAAAAGGACAACCGTCAAAATGTATTTGACGCGATTATTGATTGTGATAAAATGGCGATGAAATCCATCGGCTTTATTATCGAAAATTATACACTGCCGCATATTGCCGAATTGCAACGCAAACCGAATTAAAGGAGGATAAAATGGATATCATTGAAGGACTTAAAACCAGACGTTCCGTACGGCGCTTTGATTCAACCCAAAAGATTCCGCATACCGATATTGAAAAAATAATTGCGGCGGCATCTTTTGCTCCATCGGCTCACAATACTCAGCCGTGGCACTTCGTGGTGATTGAAGATAAGGAGCAATTAGCTGCTTTACATACCTTACAGCCGTGGACAGCATTTGCCAAAGATGCCTCTTGTGTTATTTTGGTGTGTGCCGATACCGAGGTTTCATTTCACCGCGAAAAAGAAAATGAGCAATGGAGTTATGCCGACATAGACGGAACTCTGGCCGCTTACGGCATTTTATTGGCCGCACACGATTTAGGTTATGGGGCTTGTTTTTGCGGCGCCGCTCCGATGCTACTTGTGATTGAAAAACTGCAGGAACGCTTCGATTTACCGCGCAATATTCGTCCGGTTGCCATTATTCCTCTGGGTGTTCCGGCAGCACCGAACGCGGCAGTTGATAACCGTTACCACGCCGAAAAAGTTCATTGGGGAAAATGGTCTGATTAAGTAAAAGGATACGAAAAAAATGAAGAAGTTATTATATGCCGTATGTGCAATGTTGTTTTTGAGTTCGGTAGCAAAGGCCGATCAGGCAGATTTGGCAAAGATAGAAAATTATCTGAATAATCTGCGTTCGCTTAAGGCTGATTTTATTCAGATGGCCAGCAACGGAGGTACTGCCGAAGGTAAGGTTTATATTTCCAAACCGAGCAAAATCCGGATGGAATATACGGCTCCGGAACCGCTGTTGATTGTCGGTAACGGCGATTATATAATTTATCATGATAAAGAACTGGATCAAATTACCAATATCGACTATAAAGATATACCGGCTACTGTCATTTTGACTCGCAAAATAAAATTTGACGGTGTCGATTTGAAAGTAAGCGATTTATATAAAGATAGCGGACAGACTTCAATTACGGTTGAAATGCCTAAAACTCCGGGGGTAAAACCGATAACATTGGTTTTTGATAATGAACCGTTCCGGCTCAAACAGTGGAAAGTGATAGATCCGCAGAACATTGAAATAACCGTGTCTTTGTTTGAGGTTGAGCAAGATGCAACTTTATCTGACAGCTTGTTTAAGTTTGATAAGAATATAGGCAAATCTAAATCGAAAACACAACGTAAATGAAAAATATATGTTTCAAAAAGATATTCCCCGAATACCATACATTCGGGGAATATCCTTTAATACAGACCGTGGCAACCTAAACTCCACCTGAGCCGTGCAACGCAAATTCTCTTGAAACTGCAGAGTAACTGCTGCTGAAATTCGCTGGACTGAGGCGTGTTGATAACATTGTGGATAGTAGCCGGAACCTTAGTTAGTCGTCCGGATAAATCCACTAATTCAACGCCTTTGTGCGTAATCTGGCCGGCGCTGTTTTCCACTGTTGCCAATACTCTGTTTCTCTCATTGACGCTGAACGTTACGTCATAAGCGTCAAACCGTGTTGATACGGGTGCTGTAAATAATTCTCTCATACCATAAATATAATGTGTTGCCGTCTGTATAACATATCAAATTAATTTTGTCAAGTCGAATATTCCATAGCAATTATTTTTTTACTTGACAAGCGCATATTTATATTTTATATACGCAAGCAATGAATACAAATTGCTGTGTTCATTACTGTCCAAGACCGTGGGTGAAATGAGGTTGTTTTGTGAATTGGCCTTATTTCTTAATATCCGACGCAGACGGAGTGAACTTGAAGAAATTTATCTTTAATCTCCTAAAGGACAGAGTTGGGTTCCGCACAATATTGAAAAGTGTTGTGTGGGTTTTGGTAACGTTCCTTCATAGGGACATAATTCGTATGGAGACAATAAGTGAACCGCGAAGAAAAATCAGAATTGTTGGCTGAATTGAACGGTATCTTTAAGGAATCCGAATCGGTTGTGATTGCCGAATACATCGGTTTAACCGTTGCCGAAGCGGAAGAATTAAGAAAGAAAATCCGTGAGGCCGGCGCTTCATTGAGAGTTACTAAAAACCGTATTGCCCGTCTTGCTTTGAAAGACACAAAATTTGAAGGCTTGGCAGACCTGTTCAAAGGTCCGGTAGCAATGGCTTACGCCAATGATCCGATTGCCGCTTGCAAGGCTTGTGTTCAGTTTGCAAAAGAAAACGAAAAGTTGGTTATTGTCGGCGGTGCTTTGTCTGACAAAGCTTTGACGCTTGATGAAATCAAAGAGTTGGCATCTATTCCGTCTATGGACGAATTGCGTGCCAAACTCGTTGGCTTGTTGCAGGCTCCTGCTTCGAAAGTTGCAAGAGTATTCAAAGCATACAGCGAAAAAGAAGCCGCCTAGTTTCTTTTTGTTTTTATGCGGTTCTCGCTTGCCGTTTTTTCGTTCGTGTACTGCCTTGTACACCACACTCAAAAGCAGCGGCGCGATATCTCGCCTAAAAACAAAAATGTGGTTTTATACTGTTCTTACTTGTTTGTTTTTCGCTTATGTACTGTTTTGTACACCGCGCTCAAAACAAACTGCGTAATCTTCAGCCTAAAACCACAAAAAAGAGTGGGTTCTTTACTGGGTAAAAAACTAGTTTTTAGTAATAAATTTGTAGAATTAACTTTATTTGGAGAAAAAAGATGGCAGATTTAGCCAAGATCGTAGATGAATTGTCAGCTTTAACCGTTATGGAAGCTGCTGAATTGTCAAAAATGTTAGAAGAAAAGTGGGGCGTTTCCGCTGCTGCCGCCGTTGCTGTTGCCGGTGCCGGTGCTGGTGCCGCCGCTGCTGCTGAAGAAAAAACCGAATTCGATGTTGTTTTGGTTGAAGCAGGCGCTAACAAGATTAACGTTATTAAAGAAGTTCGTGCTATTACCGGCTTGGGCTTGAAAGAAGCTAAAGATTTAGTTGAAGGTGCACCTAAGACTGTTAAAGAAGGTGTTGCCAAGGCTGATGCTGACGCTATGAAAGCTAAGTTGGAAGAAGCCGGCGCTAAAGTTGAATTGAAGTAATTCAAACCGCATGCATAAAAAAGTGTCTCACCTCAAAGGGGGAGACACTTTTTTTATGACATAAGCAAATGCTTAGCATTAATTTATGCGATATTCTATATATTCCGGAGTGTAATAAATAATTTCAAAGTTAATTCCATTCACTGTTATATAACGCTGCGCAGGCGAAGCCGTCCGTTTTGTTGTAGTGCCGGTATCGGCATTGTATACCAAAAATACCAACATATTATTTTCAATGCCGTCATAGCGAATATCAAAATTGAGCCTTGTATCAGATTTTGACTGCTGTATGCTTTGTGCCGGAATCAGTCTTAAACTCGGTGGATTTATCACCACTGTATCATTGCCGACATACAAGTTACCATTATTTGCTATGCCGATTTGGTTATAAAAGCGTCCTTTGTTATCAATCATGACCATATACGGAGTGTTGCTCAAACTGATGAGCATATAAGGTGCGTTGTTGATTGAAACTTCTCCCACCGGACGCAACAGGTCATCGGTATATAATTTAAATTCATGCCCCTTGCCCCAGATATAGCCTTTGGTATTGACACGATACGCTTCAAAAGTGGACGTATGAGTTCTCAGTGTATATGTAGTAGAATCATACATGCGTTGCCCTTTGTTGGCAGAAACAACCACTCCGCGCTGGTATTCATGTGCATTTACCGTTTGCTCGCTGTCCATGCCGGCTTCATCACATGGTGCGGCTTCCGGATATTCCACAATCGGATATATGCGATATTGACGGAAACGATTCTTCCAATAAGAATCACTGCCTTGATTGTCGAAAAAATCTTCAAACAATGCTTTTTCTTCTTCAGGGCATCCCATTGCTGTATTGCAAGGATCGGTAAAAACCGGTGTGGCACAATTCCCGTCATAGCATTGAGCCGATGCGGACGAAGCCAAGCCGGTTAATAAAAGTGTTAATGCTGGAATAAATATTTTTTTCATGATAAGCTCTTTTTTAAAGTTTAAGTATATATACTAAGTGCATAATAATTCGATTTTAGTAAAAAAAGTTATAACGAAAGTAAAAAAATGGAACAAAATTTAGGTAGTTGCAAAATAATTAAATTCGAACCGTGCGAGCAAATAGACGCACGATTGGAAAGTTTTGCCGAAGATTTTTTTGAGGTGATTGAAATTAATTATACTGATAACGGGTATGAACAGCTTATAGGTTATATGCGCTTGAATGCAGCGGATAAAGAATTGGTGGCAGAGGCAAACAAATGGGGAGTGGATTTGCCTCCTTATTCGGTGGAATTGCTGCAGGGACGAGATTGGTTGAAAGAAAATGTTATAAAATTTGCTCCGGTCGAAGTAGACGAATTTTATGTATATGGTATTCATGAAAATAACATCGATACACATGGTAAAATCGGCATTAAAATATATGCTGCGACTGCTTTTGGTTCAGAGCATCAAACCACCAAATGCTGCTTGCGTGGTATTTCCGAAATTAATCGCTTAATCGGCATACCGCAAAAAGTTCTTGATGTCGGTACCGGCTCTGGCATTTTATCATTGGCTGCCGCAAAACTATGGAAAAATGCCCAAATTGTGGCAGTGGATATTGATGATGAGTCTGTAAAAGTTACCGGGCAAAATGCCATTGATAACGGAGTGGAAAAACAAATAATAGCCGCCTACAGCGACGGATACGCTTCTGAGACAGTGCAAAAGAATGCACCGTATGATGTGATTTTGGCCAACATTTTGGCTCGGCCTTTGATTGCCATGGTTAAAGATATGACGAAAAATCTCAAAATCGGCGGCTATGCTGTTATTTCCGGCTTTATTGATGAACAAGTCGATTGGGTGGTCGGAGAACATGAAAAATATGGCTTGCAGCTGCAAAAAATTTATGAAGACGGGCAATGGCGTGCCGCTTTATTGAAAAGGATATAATATATGAAAATAACGGAAATTCGCGAAAAATTGAAAACAGCCGGAATGGATGCTTATGTTGTCAGCTATGGTAATCGTTTTCTCGGACAGGATGTGTTACCGGAAGAGCATAAATTGAAGGCATTGTGTGGTTTCAGCGGTTCGGCTGGAATTGCGGTTGTGACTCTTAATGAGGCTTTCTTGTTTGTTGATGGACGTTATGAACTGCAGGCACGAGCGGAAACAAAATCGGAAGAAATAACAGTTATTGATGAAATGCCGCGATTTAAGTCCGTGTGTGATTTACTGCAACAGAAAAATATATCGGCGGTGGGGTATGATGCTTGGTGCCATAGTGTCGCCGAGATGGAATATTTGAGGCGCCGCTATCGCGAAATGAGGTTTATTGATATCGGTGATTTATTGAATATAAACAAATTTCGGACGATAACGGCTTATAATCGTGACATTCGATTTACGGGAATGAGTAGCACCGATAAAATAACTTCGGTTACGGAAGTACTACAAGATTATCAGGCTGATGCATTTCTTTTTACTTCGGCTGACAGTGTCTCTTGGTTGCTGAATTTATATGCCCGTGATTTGCCGTATTCACCGATTGTGCGCGCGTATGCCTTAGTTTCGAAGCAAGGTGAGGTTGAATTATTTGCAGATGACTTACAAGGAGCGATGAACAGCAAAAATTGGGAGCAATTTGCCACGGTATTGGCACAAATGGAGAATACCTGCATTATGTTTGATGCGCATTCAACACCGGAAAAAATTAAAATGTTGATAGGTGATAAAGTAAAATTGATTAAAACTAAGGATATTTGCGCATTATTTAAGGCAGAAAAAAATCCGGCAGAATTGCAGGGAATGATTAATTGTCACATCCGCGACGGTGTGGCATTGGTTAAATTGCTTTCATGGTTAGATAAGAATTGGTATGGCCTGAAAGAATTGGATGTGGTTAAAAAATTGCATGAAATTCGTACCGCTCAAGAAAATTTTTTCAGCGAAAGTTTTGCTACAATCGCCGGCAGCGGCTCTAACGGAGCAATTGTGCATTATCAACCTGATGCCGAACATAATTCACCGCTGCAAGAAAATACACTTTTGCTGCTGGATAGCGGTGGACAGTATTTTGACGGTACGACCGACGTTACCCGAACCGTTGCCATCGGGCAGCCGACAACGGAAATGATAAGTGATTTTACCAACGTGTTGAAAGCGCATATTGCATTGGCTCGTATGAGGTTTCCGCAAGATACACCCGGCATAAAATTGGATGTTGTTGCCCGCTCCATGCTATGGCAAACGGGGCAAGATTATAAACATGGCACCGGACATGGCGTCGCTTGCTTTGGTAATGTGCATGAAGGCCCTATAAGTATTTCTGCCGGCGGTTCCGATTACGGATTTAAAACAAATATGATAACCTCAAACGAACCTGGGTTGTATAAAGAAGGAAAATACGGAATTCGCATAGAAAATTTGCAATATACAGTTCAGTCTGAAACTGCAGACGGATTTTTGGAATTTCGTTACCTGACCAAAGTTCCTATTGATAAAAAGCTGATTGATAAATACTTATTAACCGAGGGCGAACGGGCGTGGCTGGATAAATATCATGAAAATGTATATAATAGTTTGGCTCCGTATTTGAATGAAATTGAAAAAGTGTGGTTAAAAGACGCTTGTTCGCCGCTCTGAAATGAGAGGAAACAGGTGTATAAAACAGCAGGCTTGGTTTTAGCGGGTGTTCTTTGTTGCAGTCCGTTATACGCACAGTATGTTGACTTACCGGGAAACAATCAGGCAATACAGGAATATGTCGATGAGGCACCGGAAAATGCCAATACTTCAATAATGTACATATTTTACAGTAATTGGGATTGTGAAGGATGCGCTGAAGCCGTACGTTTGATTTATTACCTTTATCAAAAATATTATATAAATGATTTTAATATTTTTGAGATTAATTATATGGCTGATGCCGACTATAATTATCGTTTGGATTATGATTTGACACAGCCGTTGTCTGTGGTTTTGGTGCGTATGCGCAGCGGTCAGGCTCTCGGCTATTATAAAATAGATAATCCGCAGCGCCTGCTCTATAATGATTTTGATTTTGAAGAAAATATACTATCACAAATAAATAACTTTCTGGCAATGTAAAATCTTATCTAAATTTTTACCAATTCCGTATAAACTGCAAATCAAACATAACAAAAAACGGAACGGTATGAACCAAAAACTGAAGTATATATCGCGGATAAAAGATGAATTTGATACGGTAATAAGCGGTGTCAATGGTGTCTTTATGCGCGGAGATAATGTAATAGATGAGGCTGTTGATGCTCTGATTAAATTATATCAGAACGGTAAAAAAATTATGCTTGCCTCCAATTCAGGAATGCGGGTTAAGGACTTATACTACGTATTGAAGCATAAAAATGTGCCGATGAATATATTTTATGCTATGATAACAGCAGGAGAAATTGCTCACTTTTATCTGAAAAATAACCGTATCGGTGAAACTTATTATAATCTGACCGGAAATACTTCAAATGTAGCATCGGGACTTGATTATAAACAAGCTGACAGCGTCGTTATGGCTGATTTTATCCTTGCAGAAACGGAAAGTGCCGGTGTGGATTTTAATCTGACTGTACCTCTATTGGAACAAGCTCTTCATTTGCGCTTGCCTTTGCTTTGCGTCGGTAACAATACATCGCTGATTACGGAAAACGGAGTTGTGGAAAGTGTGGGCGCTGTTGCTGAAAAATATGCCATGATGGGAGGACAGGTAATTCCTTTCGGTAAACCTGATGTACGGATTGCCGCGTATTTAGCGGAAAGCACGGCCGGTTTTATAGCAAAACGCTGCATTGTTATCGGAGATGGAATGGCAACCGATATGCGTATGGGTAATAATTTTGGAACACAAACGCTATTTTTGACAGAGGGAATACATCAGCTGGATTCTAATATTGACCAACGGCTGAATGACTTATCGGAGAGCTACGGACTGAATGTTGATTACTATATGGAGAAATTTATATGGTAATGAATGGTTTGAAGCAAACGATGCTTTTCGTTCTCGGCATTGTGTCGATTATTTTTGTGTGTAAAAGTAGGCTTGGTGAATATCCATCGGAGCAGTACGAGCGAGTTATGAACAAAAAACGGGCCGCTTATGGGATGGAAATTACGCCGTTGGAGATTAACTCTTTTATTCGATTGTGGCCGGAATTTAAAGAATTGGGGCTCGATAAAAACTTTAATGTTTCTTATATGCTTACTTTACCGGAAGAAGCGGCTGATTGGAAACGCCGTTTATGGTTTAGATATCATCATTGGGATGCTAACCGTTTTTTTTATGTACAGCAGCGGATAGGATATTTGTTGCAGGCGTTGGATATCAAACGTGATGCACAGAATATTTTGGATGATTTAGCTGATCAGGAAGGAGAACTTGTTGAACAGCTGAAAGAATTACAAAATATGCGCATAAAGGCTGCCTCAATGTCGTTTACCGAATTGATGGCGATTTCTTCGCACGAAAAACAGCTGCGCGAATTATTGAAATAATATCGGTAACAGCGGGGAATACCTGTTTTTTACGGATATAAATTTTTAAAGCGAATTTTTATTTAATTATTTTAATAAAATTATAACTTTATAACTTTATCTTGTAATAACAAACAGGCAGAATGAGGATGAAAACTGAAGAAATTTTAGATACCGTAATCAATGCCGACAGCATTGAAATGATGAATAAATTACCCGCAAATTCGATAGATGTTATATTTGCGGATCCGCCGTATAATATGCAGTTGGGAGAAACTTTGCTGCGTCCCGACAACAGTATTGTCAACGGCGTAAATGAAGAATGGGACAGTTTTGAGAGTTTGGCGGCTTATGATGAGTATACCAAGCAATGGTTGAGTGCAGCTAAACGCATCTTGAAAGATGATGGTTCAATTTGGGTTATCGGCTCGTATCACAACATATTCCGTGTAGGATATATTTTGCAAAATCTCGGATTTTGGATATTAAACGACGTGGTGTGGAATAAAACCAATCCGATGCCTAATTTTAAGGGCACACGCTTTACTAACGCACATGAAACCATGATTTGGGCCATAAAAAATCCTAAAGCTAAATATACTTTTAATTATGAAGCAATGAAGGCATTGAATGATGAAACGCAAATGCGCAGTATATGGGAAATTCCTATCTGCACCGGCAAAGAACGTCTGAAAAATGGCAACGGCGAGAAACTGCACCCGACACAAAAACCGGAAGCATTGCTGTATCGCGTTTTGTTAGCATCCTCCAAACCCGGAGATGTGGTGCTTGATCCGTTTTTTGGGACAGGAACGACCGGAGCCGTGGCTAAAAAAATGGGACGGCACTATATAGGAATTGAGCGCGATGCATCATATGTCAAAGGGGCTTGTCAGCGTTTGGAACAGGTTAAGCCGATGTCGGATTGCGCTATGGAATATACAGTAAAAAAGAGAGTGCCGCGTGTTCCTTTCGGAGCTGTGCTGGAGCGCGGTATGCTGCAGCCGGGGGATACTTTGAGTGATGCCAGCGGCAAAAAAACAGCAATTATTCGTTCTGACGGTTCGATTAAAAGTGAAATCGCCGAAGGGTCAATTCATCAGGTGGGGGCAGCTGCTCAGAATGCCGCTGCTTGCAACGGATGGGAATATTGGTATTATCGTGACAAGAAAAAAGGATTGATTTGCATTGACGAACTTCGTCGGCAAATCAGAACGGAAATATACGGAGCGGATTAAATTTGAAAGCTTGGAGAGAAAATAATACCAAACAACTGAAAAAAACTCAGACTCGGACGGAAAAAAATCAGAATCCGAATGAGGGCTATTATGCGGCAATAGATTTGGGAACAAACTCTTGCCGATTGGTAATTGCCGAACCGACTCCGAGCTCGTTTCATGTAGTTGAAACTTTTTCCAAGATCACTCGTTTGGGCGAGGGAATAATCAAGGAAAATATGCTCTCCAAACCGGCAATTCGCCGTACGGTAGCCGCATTGAAAATATGTCGAGGCGTTTTGGAAGAGTATTCGCCGATAGTGCGGATGCGCTTTGTGGCAACTGCAGCTTGCCGCCGAGCCTTAAACTGTGAGGATTTGGAGAAAGCGGTGGCTAAAGAAACCGGATTGTCCATGGAGGTAATTTCTCCGCGTGAGGAAGCACGTTTGGCTGTAGTCGGGTGTATGCCGCTTTTAAATCGCATGATTAAACGCGCTTTGGTATTTGATATCGGCGGCGGTTCGACCGAAATTTCCTTGGCTCGCATTACCGAAACCGGCAAAACGTTTATTGAAGGATTTGTTTCATTGCCATACGGTGTAGTAACAATATCCGAGGCTTTCCCCGGACGGGAAATGACTAACTTGGCATATAACACTATTGTTGAACGTACGCAAAAAATATTACAGGAATTTGAAGAAAAAAATCAGATAACCGATGCGATTCGCAATCAAGAAATTCAAATTATCGGGACTTCCGGCACGGTTACGGTTTTGGGAGCGGTGCATCTGAACTTGCCGCGCTACAATCGAGCCGCGGTAGATGGTTTGGCAATGTCAGGTTCGGAAATAGAGCATGTTATCGGACGTATAAAAAAAATGGGGCATGAGGGGCGTTGTCGTCATTCTTGTATCGGCAAACAAAAGGCTGATCTCACCATATCCGGCTGCAGCATAATCGAAGCACTGACAACATTTTGGCCAATCTCGGAAGTTACAATTGCCGACCGCGGAATCCGCGAAGGTATTTTGCTTGACATGATACATCATCAGAAGAACAATTATTTCCGCAAAGACGGTCGTTACAGAAGATATCTCGGAAGGAGAAAAAATGGAAACCGGAAATTTGGCAGCCATTGATTTAGGCACCAATTCTTGCCGCCTGCGTATTACAGATAGCGCCGGTAATTTGTTGTATCGTCAGGCCGAGGCAGTGCGTTTGGGTGAAGGAATGTATGCCAATCAATGTTTTACGGCCCAAGCGATGGAACGAACATTAAAGTTTTTATCGCAGTGCGCCGAGCATCTCAAAAATTATCGGGTTAGACATTATCGCGCAATAAGTACAGCTTCATGTCGTATGGCCTCCAACGGTGAAAGATTTGTACAGATGGCGGAAGAGTTATGCGGCATAAAATTCGATATTATTGATGCGGTGGAAGAAGCGTTGCTGAATTTACGCGGTGCGCGTCTGAATGCCGCGGCGGATATGCCGTATGTTTTGGTTTATGACCTTGGTGGCGGTTCTACCGAGATTACGTTGGCGACCAATGAAAATAAGCCTAAGATATTATATACTATATCAATACCATGGGGTGCGCGCAATGCCTCCGAAGCTTTTGGCTTGACGGAATATAATCAGGAAAACGCAGAAAAATTGCGCATGGAAATTAAAAAATACGCATTGGAATTTTTGCATGGCTCTGAATTTTTGATGTATTTGAATCAGTGTGATTGTATTGCCACTTCAAGCACGGCATTACGCTTGATGAGTATGGTGTGGAACACCGATGGTTATGACAAAGACCGCGTTGACGGCATGTCTGCCGAAACCGTGCGCATAGACGAGGCGATTAATTGCTTGCAAAGTCAAACTCTGGAAGAGTTGGCACAAAATCAGTACATAGGTAGAAACCGTGCTCCGGTAATGGTTGCGGCCACGGTTATATTTAAAGAAATTTACGACACCTTGCAAATTAAAGTACTGACGTCATCGCTTAAGGGTGCGCAAGATGCAATTATTGAAGATTTGAGGCAAAAATGGCAAAGTTGACGCAATCGGCTAAACAGGTACGCGGCCGCAAAATGTTGACGGTGCGTGTAAAAAAAGCCAAATACAACAGTGTATCATCCAATCGTTGGTTAGAGCGGCAACTCAATGATCCTTATGTGGCTGAAGCCAAACGACAAGGATATCGTTCCCGTGCCGCGTTTAAACTGATTCAACTGGATGAAAAGTATCATTTTCTGGGCAAGGGTAAAACTATTGTTGATTTGGGCTGTGCACCGGGCGGTTGGACACAAGTTGCAGCGATGCGTAACAAAGGTGAAGGGCAGATTGTCGGTATGGACTTGTTGGCGACCGAGCCGATAGAAGGTGCAATTTTATTGCAGCAGGATTTTACGGCAGATGAGGCGCCGGAGATGATTAAGTCTTTGCTTCACGGTGCGGCCGATGTGGTAATGAGCGATATGGCAGCCAACACCACCGGTGTGCAAAATATTGATCATTTGCGAACGCTTGGTTTGGTAGAACTGGCGTATGAATTTGCCAAAGAAATATTGGCAGAGGGTGGTATTTTTATCGCCAAAGTTTTTCAGGGCGGCACCGAACAGAATTTATTGAACGATATGAAACGTCATTTTAATAAAGTAACGCATTACAAACCGGATGCCAGCCGACAGGATTCTGTAGAAATGTATGTAGTGGCTCAAGGATTTAAAAGATAATTGTTTATAGACTGTATTAAACGAATGGGTTGATTTTTACTTATGAAAATCACGTTGTGTTATCTGAGAACTGCTGTATGCGGTGTATAAAATTAAAATTATCGTTCAATCGACGCTAAAAAATACCGTCCTGCCTCGATTCCGTTAGGAATCGTCAGGGCATCTTCAAATAAAAAATAAATAAAATGTCATCGCTCGTTCGGCGCAAGTCCGAACGTCAAGCGATCTTCCACTTTATTCTTCCCCTTACAAGTAAGGCATCAAGCCCAAAACAACCTCAAAATGTTGTTTTGGGTGCTGATGGCGCAGTTTTCTTAATGAACAAGTGAGTAATAACGATACTTGTGAATTTAGAAAACAAGTGCCCGAAGATAAAAGGTTCAAACTTTTATCAAGAACAGAGGAGATAAAATACTTCCTTACCTATACACTTACTTTGAAGAATACTAAATAATGATTCGGTAGATCCCTTGACCTTACTTCGTTCGGAGAGATGACTTTATTGTTTTAACACGTTCGGCTTTCAGCCTCAGCGATTGATGACTCTTTGGTTTTATAACAAAAAATGTCATGCCTCGATTCCGCAGGAATCGTCCAGGCATCTTCCGCTTAAATAAATAATGATTCGGTAGATCCCTGGACGCATTCGCCTCCGGCTCAGCGAGGGATGACTTTATTGTTGTGTACTCTGCACAGCGCTGCGAGAGGGATGACTCTATTATTGTTTCTTATCGGAAACAAACGACGACTTTTTTATTCTCCCGTATGACTTTATTCTATCGGTGCATAAAAACCTCAAC
>CACWUA010000026.1 GCA_902763905.1 uncultured Pseudomonadota bacterium
CATTAGTAATATTTTTTATTTTGACGCACAACGCGGCATGCAATCGGCATTCAATGATATATTTACCCATCAATCGGTGCAAACATTCACCACCGATAATATTTATCAATTCTTGCGCTATGCCCGCGAATTGCCGCCTGATGCCATGATACTTAATTTATGCAACAGTGACCATCACACAATAAGTTCATTCAAAAGTCTGGAACATGAAATCTCTTCCGATAAATATCCGGTTATCGTCATGAAGTCGCACAATGAATCGTTTGAATACAGTCCGAGAATTGCACATTATTTGAGCATGCCGCTTGATTTTCACAAACTTACGGAGATAATTGAAAGTTACAGTTTTGGTCACAAAACTCCGCAATTGATGCTGTTGGACAAGTTCTCATCACAATCTGATAAACTGCACGAGTGGCTGGCGGCTCGTAATATTTCTTATTTTGAGGTGCACAATATTGACGCCGCCTCATTATATTTGCAAAAAAATCAACCGCGCGCCGTGTGGATTGAGTATACGCCGGAATTTATTGCCGCACGCCATAGTTTATCCCATTCGCGTATTTTTTATGTGGACAGACAACCGGATACAGATGAAATTCAAAAATTTTTGCCTTAGTATTGCAAAAAAATTGCAACACTGAGGGAAAACGATGTTTTTCAGCCGATTCATTCACCGCATCTATAAAGAAGTTATGCACCTTTCAACTGCCCGACACGCACTTTTCTGGTTGGCAGCTGTTTCTTTCATAGAAAGCTCGTTTTTTCCGATTCCTCCGGATATTATGCTCATACCGATGATTCTGGCAGCTCCGAAACAAGCATGGAAAATTGCCGGTGTCTGCACCATATCCAGTGTTATCGGTGCTTATCTCGGATATATTATCGGTTTTTATTTTTTTCAGCTGATTGCTGAACCGCTTCTGGATTTTTACGGCTATTTGGAGAAATTCAATAAATTTAAGGATCTTTATACAGAGTACGGGGCTTGGATTGTTTTCGGTGCCGGCATCACTCCATTTCCTTATAAAATCATAACAATTGCCAGTGGAGTAGTGCATCTTAATCTTGCCGTATTTACCGTTGCCTCAATCATTGCCCGCGGTCTGAGATTTTTTGTGATTGCTTGGCTGTTGAAAGCTTATGGAGAAAAAATGCGATTATTCATCGAAAATAATCTCGGCTGGCTGTCGGTACTGTTTTTAGTTTTGCTGATCGGCGGCTTTGCTCTGATTAAGTTTTTCTGAAACATCTTTTTTCAACTTTAGCATATAATCGATAACATCAGGATCTTCCCATTCGATTGAACCGGTGATTTGTCCGATTTCCTCACCGTTTTTATTCACCAAAATGGCCGTAGGTGTAACCGAAATTCCCATACCGTCGCGGAAATTGGCTTTTCTGTCATTGAAACTGACCATATTATTTGCACCAAGACGTTTCAAAAAAGCTCTTTTTTCCGCAACATTTTTCCATTCCTTTTCCGGAGAAATTAAAATTACTTCTATTCCCTTACCTCTGGTCTGTTGCACAAAACGCCCCAAATGCAATAAATCTTTCAGACACGGTCCGCAACTTCTGGACCATACCACCGCCATCAGTAAATCCGAATTAAATTCCTTTAGCTTATAGGCGTTGCCGTTGTCGTCATAAAAACTCAAAGACGGCATATATCGCGGTTGCGGAAACAAATTAATTTTGGCATCAGCCACAGCGATACTTCCGAAAAATAAAAACAAAACAGACAATATTCTCAAAATCTTATACATTAATTAACAACTTTCTGCGAAAAAAATAAAATGTCTTTAACTTTTATCCGATAATATGTTAAATATAATCAAAACATTCAAAAAAAAGGTTAATAAATGCAAAATCCATATAAATTTATTATGCTGATTTTACTGGCGGCATTTATAGCTGCCAATCTTGCTGCATGCGGACGTTATTCACAGCCGTATCCGGTTAAGGGCAGCGGTTTTCCGCACAGTTATCCGCATGAACAGGAGCAATTAAATGGCAGATAAAAATACTATAGAACGCATTCCTTACGTAGAATTTGCCGACAATGCCAACGAACGCACTCCGTGTGTTTTGGTGCTTGATTGTTCAGGCTCAATGCGTGGCGAACCGATTAAGCAACTCAATGCCGGATTGGTGGCACTTGAAAAAGAACTTAAAGAAGACATTGATGCCAGTTCTCGTGTCCAACTGCTCATCATCAAAGCCTTCGGCAAAGATGAAGTTAAGGTAGAATCCGATTGGATTGATGCCATGAATTTCACAGCACCGGAGATGGAAGCCGGAGGCTTGACTCCGTTGGGTAAAGCTATGGAAATGGCGCTGCAAAAAATTGAGGAACAAAAGTGCCTTTATGACAGTTGCGGAGTAACTTCCAAGCGGCCGTGGATATTTCTCATCAGCGACGGAGAACCGACTGACTACGGCTGGGAAGATTCGGCAGAAATATGCCGTTATGCACAAAAAAACAAAAAAGTCGTTATTCATGCTATCGGAACTCAGGGGGCAAATCTGGAAAAGTTGGCAAAATTCTCTTTGCTTCCGCCTAAGCGCTTAACCGGATTGAAATTTACCGAATTTTTCCTGTGGCTCAGCCGCAGTGTTTCCTGCATTTCCAAAGCGGCTCCGAATGCTAACAATTATCTTGATGATATAACCGAATGGAATGAAAAGTAAAAAATATGCCTAAAAACAGCAGCAACATCCGGCTTTTATCCGTTTCCGTTCGCGGGGCTTTACATAAAGCTAATAATTTACCGTGTCAAGATTACAGCTGTTATAAGCATGATAAAAACAAAACCGTGGGAATTGTTTCTGACGGAGCAGGCTCCGCCAAATATGCCAGAATCGGAGCCAAAATTATCTGTCAAACCTTGTGTGATTTACTTATTCGCTCCAACCTAAGAGATATAAGAGATAACGTTATCAAAGCAATTAATATTGCCCGCCGTAAATTAATTATGCATCGTTTGAATAAGAGCAAAAGCACTGATGAGCTGATTAATTTTTCGGCCACTGTAGTCGGATTCTTTTGCCATAATAATCGTGGCGTATTTTTTCATATCGGCGATGGTGCCGGTATTGCATTCGGCTCAGGATCTTACGATAACTTAATTATATCCGAGCCGGAAAACGGAGCTTTTTCTTGCGAAACGTATTTCTACACCATGGATGACTGGCAAGACTGCCTGCGTTTCATACCGTTTGAAAATGTAGATCGATTGCTGCTGATGACAGACGGTGTAACCGGTTTTGTGTTTTCAGATGACTTCTATAAGATTCATCATAAATTTTTGATTCCTATAGTAGAATATCTTGAAAATGAACCGCGTCAAACTTATGCCGCAAAAGCATTGAAAAACACTTTAGACGATGTCAGAGCGCGGCGTTTAAATGCTGATGATAAAACAATTTTATGGGCAAAACTGCAATGACGGAAATTGAGCAAACATATCTGGCCCTCTATCCGGATGGACACAACGAAAAAATACACTTAGGAGAACTTTTGCATAAAGGAGGCGCCGCCGGCAAAATTTATCTTGATGCTTCACACCCAAACAGTGTGGCCAAGATTTTCCATGAAAAAGAGCGCAGCGGCACCAATCGCCGAAAATTAGAAGCAATGCTGCTTAATCGTCCGAACATTCCTGCCATTAATTACAAGGGCAAAGAATATATCCAAATCACATGGCCGACTGCTCTGTTGGAAGATGCTCAAGGTTATTGCGTCGGCTATTTGATGCCGCAAATCGATACAACTGAAGCAGTGTCATTAGACCATTTGATTCAAAAGGCCGTGCGCCAAAAACTCGGACTGACCGAACGCTACGAAGCTCGTGTTTTTGCCGCATTCAACATTGCCACCATTGTGGCCAAGCTACATGCTTGCGGCCATTATATTGTAGATTTAAAGCCGTCTAACGTTTATGTTTATAAGAAAAATCAATTAGTTGTAGCTTTTGATTGTGACGGTTTTTCCATCCGCGGTGAAAATGGAGCACGCTATCCGGCCGAATTTGTAAGTGAAGAATACATTTATCCCGAGGGAATGCAATTAACTTGCAAAGAAATGGGAGAAGAACAAGATAAATTTGCCTTAGCCGTAATCATATTCAAACTTTTAGACGAAGGCATTCATCCATTTTCCGGCACGCCGCGTCAAACCGGTGATATGCTTTCGATTCAAGAACGCATAGCCGGTTATCATTATGCTTACGGATTTTGGCCTGATAATTATCAGATGCCGAATCCGTACAGCATCCACGATTATCTTGATAAAGACACGATGAATCTGTTTGAGCGTGCTTTTACCAAAGGAGGAGAACGTCCTACAGCACTTGAATGGCAAACTCATCTGGCATATTTGCTTGATCATTTGAAACCATGCAAAAAAGACAAAAACCACGTTTATTTTACACCTAAAGGATGTGGTTTGTGTATTGTTGCCGAAAAATGTAAAGAGCAGATTGAAAATTACAAAAAACAACAGGAAGAACCACAGACCGTACGTGGTTTGAGCATAAAAGAACTGGCTATCGAAAATTTAAGCAAAACCAAACAAGAAAAAGAGCAGATTCAAAATATGCAGCATTATGTACTATACAGTTCATTGGTACTATACGCATTATTTTTTACTTTTCTATATAAAATAGCTTCAATATTTAAGGATTTGCTTATTTCCTGCGGTATTTTTACACAACTGATTTTAGTTGTTTTATTTATTATCGGCATTAATCGTTTTTTAGCATTTATAACTCCGATTATACCGAATAAAAAATACCATAATATATTAAGTATGCTGCAAATTTACGGTTATATCTGCGTTTTGATTGCGTTTACCGTTGTTAACGGTATGCCATTGGATTGGTTCAGATTAACCCAGTAATTTAGCAATAGTTTCCTTAAGGTAACTATGAGACGTAAAAGTGCCTACTTTTCAAATAAATAAAAAGTGATTATATTTTACCTATATTCCGAATCGATTCGGAAAGTGATGTTGTATGGCAAAAAAACACAAAAGAGGCGTAAAACAATGAAAGCATTAAACAAACTCAATATTTCGGGGGCTATGGTATATCCGCTGATTGAAGGCGGTAAAGGCATTAACGGCACCGACGGCAAAAGCTCGGGTTCTTGGGCCAAAGAAGGCGGTGTAGGAACCATATCCATGGTCAGCCCGACCGAAATCTCGCTGGAAGGGACTATAATACCGGAAATTTTCCACGAAAAAATCCGCGCCAAACGCCACCGCGAAATGGTAGAGTACGCAGTCAAAGGCGGTATAAGTCAGGCTCAAATAGCACATGAAATTGCTAACGGTAACGGTCGTATTCATATTAATATGCTATGGGAAATGGCTGATTCTCAAGAAGTAATTGTGCGAGTTTTGGAAGGAGCCGAAGGCTTAATTCATGGCGTAACCTGTGGTGCGGGCTTACCATATAACTTGGGAAAAATCGCTTCCGAACACAACGTATATTACTATCCGATTATTTCTTCTGCTCGGGCAATGACTGTTTTGTGGAAGCGCTCGTTTAAGAATTATACCGAATACCTCGGTGGTGTAGTATACGAAGACCCATGGTTGGCCGGGGGGCATAACGGCTTATCAAACGCCGAAAATCCACTGGCTCCGGAGCGTCCGTACGAACGCTTAGTTGCTCTGCGTAAGGTCTTAACCGAACTGGGACTTAAAAATTTGCCGATTATTATTGCCGGCGGCGTATGGAGTTTGAGTGATTGGCAAGATTATATAGATAATCCGGAACTGGGCAATGTCGCCTTCCAATTCGGTACTCGTCCGATGATAACCAAAGAAAGCCCAATAAGTGATGCTTGGAAATTGCTCATGATGCATGCGCAAAAAGGCGATGTTATTTTGCAAAAATTCAGCCCCACCGGCTTTTTCTCATCTGCCATCAAAAACAACTTTTTAAGTAATTTGATGCGCCGCAAAAAGGCCGAAATACCATATAGTGAAACTGCTACGGATGAAATGACTTTTTTGTTGCCGATTGCTCCGCACAAAGCAGTTTATATCAATCCGGCCGATAAAAAACAGGTGGAAGAACAGCGATCCGAAGGATATTCAATGATAAAAGAAACACCGGATTCGACTTTGGTATTCTTAACACCGGATGAATGGATAGAAATGCAAAAACAACGTTCCGAATGCGTTGGTTGCCTTTCGCAATGCCAATTTTCCAGCTGGTCACGCGAAAACGGTTCCACCGGCAAAATTCCTGACCCGCGCACTTATTGCATTCATCGTACACTGATGAATATCGGACACGGTGGAGATATCCAAAATAATCTGGCGTTTGCTGGTCATAATGTTTACCGTTTTTCCTCTGATCCGATGTATGCACACAATCATATACCGAGCGTACATGAACTGTTTAAGGCTATTTTGGAAGGGAAGTAATACTCAGTTCCATATAATAAAAATTCCCGATATTGCCATGCTTATCGGGAATTTTTATATTTAAACGAAACTTTGGAAACTATTTAGCTTCGATTTTCTTACCTTTAAGATCAAATTTTTCAACTTTAGCATTGTCATTCAACTCTTTAATGATTTCTGCTACTGCTTGCTGGCTCAGATTAATTTTAATCTGCTCTGCAACCGCATTAAATTCCAACGGTTTGGTATCACGAATGTCTTCAACAAGAATCACATGATAACCAAATTCTGTCTTAACCGGTTGCTTAGAATATGTGCCTTTTTCCTGAGCAAATGCGGCAGCCGAAAATTCAGGCACCATAGCTTTTGATGTAAAGTACCCTAAATCAGACTGATCTTTTGAATATTTAAGGGCAAGTTCATCAAAGGTAGCTTCTTTTGCATCCAACTTGGCGATAATTTCTTTTGCTGTAGCTTCGGAATCAACCAAAATATGTTTAGCTTTAACTTCTTTTTCGCTTTCAAACTTAGCTACATAGTCATCATAAACTTTTTTTACAGCTTCATCGGTAATGCGTTCTTCAACTCTTTGCTCCACATATACCTGACGAGCCAATTCATCTTTCATCTCAGCCAATTTTTCTTTATAAAGCGGAGTTTCTTCAACTTTAGCGGCTGCCGCTGCACGCGAAGCCAGTTTACTGTTTACTGCCACATCGAGTGCCTGATTATAAAAATCCTCAAACGGAACCTGAGCTTTTATTTGTGGATTCTTTTCATAAACATCTCTGAGTTCAGAAACAGGAATAACCTCTCCGTCAACAATTGCGGCAACACCGCTGTTCTTTTCAGCGTGAACCTTATACGTTAAAGCGCCGGCGATTAACACAATGATAGCCGCAGACGTTGCGATAATATATTTTTTTTGCATTTGATTTCCTCCTAATTAAACAAATCATGACTACTATACCCTTAATATTTTAAATTTCAATATAAGTTTATAACTTTTGCGCAGAGTATTGACTTTACGATTGAATCAAACTAATTATTATAAAACATAATAATATAAGGAATACAAATGTTAGGACAAATTGCTCGTAAAATCTTTGGCAGTGCCAATGATCGTTTTGTGAAAAAACAATATAAAATCGTAAATCAAATAAACGCCTTGGAGCCGGACTTTATCAAGTTATCCGATGAGCAGCTTAAAGCAAAAACCGATGAATTTCGTGAACGTCTCAAAAAAGGTGAAACACTTGATGATATTTTACCGGAAGCATTTGCAGCCGTACGCGAAACGGCAAAACGTGTTATGGGACAGCGCCATTATGATGTGCAAATCATCGGCGGTATTGTTTTGCATAAAGGTATGATTGCCGAAATGAAAACCGGCGAGGGAAAAACGCTCGTAGCAACACTTGCAGCATACTTAAACGCTATTGAGGGCAAAGGCGTGCATATCGTTACGGTAAATGACTATTTGGCAAAACGCGATGCTGAATGGATGGGGCAGATTTATCGCTTTTTAGGTCTGACGGTGGATTATATTGTACACGGCAAAAACGATAACGAGCGCCGTGCTGCATACAACGCAGATATTGTTTACGGTACCAACAATGAGCTCGGATTTGACTATTTACGCGATAATATGAAATTCAGTCTGGCAGAACGTGTTCAACGTGATTTTAACTATGCTATTGTTGATGAAGTCGATTCGATTTTGATTGATGAAGCGCGTACTCCGTTGATTATTTCCGGTCAAGCCGAAGATTCGTCCGATACTTATATCAAAGTAACGAAGTTAGTGCCATTTTTGGGCGAAAATGACTATGAAAAAGATGAAAAACGCCGCACCGTAACTCTTACCGAATCAGGTATGGAACATATTGAACAACTGTTGCGCGGTGCCGGCTTGATTACCGACGGTGCTTTGTACGACATCGGTAACGTTAACCTGGTGCAACACGTAAACAACGCTCTGCGCGCACACAAATTATTCCAACGTGACGTTGACTATATTGTCAAAGACGGCAAGGTGGTTATTGTTGATGAATTTACGGGACGCATTATGGAAGGTCGCCGTTTCAGCGACGGATTGCATCAGGCATTGGAAGCAAAAGAAGGTGTGGAAATCCAATCAGAAAATCAGACACTGGCCTCCATTACTTTTCAAAACTACTTCCGTCTGTATCCCAAATTAGCCGGCATGACCGGTACTGCCATGACCGAAGAAAATGAATTTTTTGATATATATAATTTAACCTGTGTAGAAATTCCAACCAATAAGCCGGTCATTCGTGAAGATTTACAGGATGAAATTTATCGCACCGCAGATGAAAAGTATAAGGCCATAATTAATACCATTATTGATAGTCATGACCGCGGACAGCCTGTTCTTGTGGGCACCACTTCGGTAGAAAAATCCGAAGTGGTAGCCGAGTTGTTGCACAGAGCGGCTCCTAACCTCAAATTTGAAGTTTTAAATGCCCGCCATCACGAGCGTGAAGCGGCTATTGTGGCTCAAGCCGGTGTCTCCGGAGCAATTACCATTGCCACCAATATGGCCGGTCGTGGTACCGATATTCAGCTCGGCGGCAACCCTGACATGAAACTTAAAGAGAAACTTACAGGAGAAGAAACTGCAGAGCAAATCGCTCAAATCAAAAAGGAAATCGAAGCCGAGGTTGCGGCCGATAAGGAAAAAGTGCTCAAAGCAGGCGGTCTTTATATTGTCGGTACCGAGCGCCACGAAAGCCGCCGTATCGACAACCAATTACGCGGCCGCTCCGGTCGTCAGGGAGATCCTGGCACTTCCAAATTTTTCCTCTCAATGGAGGATGACTTGATGCGCATTTTCGGTTCCGAAAAGATTTCTACCGTCTTGCATCGTTTGGGATTGCCGGAAGGTGAAGCACTAGTTCACCCATGGATCAGTAAAGCGCTGGAAAAGGCACAGAAAAAAGTAGAAGAACGCAACTTTGATATTCGAAAAGATTTGCTCAAATATGATAACGTTATGAATGAGCAGCGCAAAATCATTTACACGGAACGCCGTGAAATTATGGAGCAAGAAGATGTATCCGATATCATCAAGGATATGCGCGATGAATACTTGGGAGGTATTATTCGTGCCCATGCTCCGTACGGAACTTCTACCGAAGAGTGGAATATTGATGGCTTAAAACAAGATATCCAATCTACAACAAGTTTCAGTATGCCGTTGGCAACTTGGTGCAACAATCCGGATATTGACAGCGATAAAATACAAGAACTCATATTAGCCGAGGTTGATAATCGTTTGGCGGAGCGTGAACAAAGTCTGCCGCCGCAAGCCGTTAAAATGGTGCAAAAAAGTATCTTATTACAGGTTCTCGATCAATTATGGAAAGATCATATTGCTGCGCTGGATTTAATGCGCCACACCATTGTACTGCGCGCTTATGGTCAAAAAGACCCGTTGAACGAATATAAAAAAGAAGCATTCAATATGTTTTCCGAATTATTGGATATTCTTAAAGAGCGTGTTACAATTGTTATCTGTCATACAGTGATCCAAACAGATTCCGAACAACAGATGCAACGTGCCATGAATAAAGAGCAAAATCGCAAAATGTCGACATTCCATGACGGAGCTATCACCGCTGATGAAGAAATCAATCAAGATATTTTCGCTGATGTCGGCCGTAATGATCCGTGCCCGTGCGGCAGCGGTAAAAAGTTTAAGCATTGCCATGGCCGTTTGGTATAATTTGGAGGGCAAATTATGTTCAGAAGACAGGAACCGGAAACCAATCTGGAAAAATTTTTAGAATTCTATGACCGCAATTATAAAAAACTGAAAAGATTATTTATTTTTACCTTTGTGTGCATATTCTTGCTGTTATTTTCACGTTTGGCTTTCTGGGCAGTTGATCGCTATACTTTTAATCGTGATTTGAACCGTACCGTAAACCAAATTTCGCAATTGGTTGATAATGTGCGCACAACTTATGCCATATACACCGAAACCCAAACAGATATTATGCGCCTGATGGCACAATCAAACACCATGCCTGATTTTTTGGTGCAAGACGGTAAATTTATCAATGTTTACGGCGGAGGCATTGTCGTTGCTTCATCTACTCCGATTATCAGCAATGGCAAATCATTCCCAACATTTAAGATCGCTTATCAAGGTCTCAAAAAAGAGGTATGTGAAGCATTGTCGCTCTTGGATTGGGGAGATGAGGAAAGCGGGCTCATAGCGGAAGCGCTGGGTTCGATTAACGAACAGGGAATTGACACTGCATCGCGCGATATAGAAGAAGAACCGAAAGAGGAAATTGTTGAAATCACTTTGGATAACGGCAGCAAAAAGTTTGTAAAAAAACCTGCCCAAATACTGTTCAATGTTGCCAAGCCAAATGATGCCATGATTCCGACACCATTCACTGCGGCTCAAGCTGCCGATGCCTGCAACTGCGGTTCGCAACGCTCTTGTTCGTTTGCGTTGCGTTATTACACATATCTGCGCTGATTAATTATAGTTGTAATAAATGCTCGGAAATATCACGCGTCATCTGGTGCACGGCTTGTGTTTGCGCTTCCACCAATGCCTGTACTCCCGATTTTTGCACTTTTGCAATATATGTCCGCTGTTCGCGCTTTAAAACTTTACCGCTCTTATCGCAAATATTCCACCACGCCGTCAACACAACCCTATCGTCGGTATAGGCTTTCAAATTGTTGATTTCAATATTAACGCTGTATTGCAAAGAAGCATCATTAAAATAAGTGCGTTTAATATATGCATTCGGCAAATAAGCAATTAAATCGTTGACTACGGTTGTCTGGATGGTATCCGGCAACACTTCCGCCCAGCGATGAAATTCCAGAATTTGCACTTCTGCCGAATCTTTGTCATAAACCAACATCTGCGACTTATCCAACATATCCGGCACTTTAACTTTTGTTACCGCCACACTCATATTTTTATCGGAAAGAGCATCAACACCGTTACTGTTCATAACGTAAAATTGTGATTGCGGTGAGCGAAAACTGCAAGCATTCAGCAAAACAAACATACAAATCAACCATATTTTTTTCATTTTACTTCTCCTTTCCTTGAATAACCGCTTCCGGATGACGCTCCAAATAATCGGTCAGATTTTTGAGCGAACGACTGGCTTTGGAAATATCTTCCAAAGTTTTATTCATATTCTCCAATGTCCTACCGGCACTTCCCGTTTTTTCATCCATAAGCGAGTTCACTTTTTTTGACACATCATTAAGATTAGTCAACAATGACGGAATATTTTTATTCAAACTCTCGGCCAAATCACTTAATTTTTTCATGACATCCGGTGCCGTTTCTCTGATGGTAGCCGTTGTTTGCGAAATATCTTTCAGAATAACCGGAATACTTTCATCAATATTATCAATCAAGTTGCCGACACGAATAATGGTATCCTGTAACGGAATATCCTCCAAATCTTTAGAAATCTGTGCAAAAGAAGAATATACTGTCGGAATTTCCGGATATTTACCGCTGCCGCGATAAACCGGTTTATCGTTCGGGAGCATTACCAACTCAATCATCAGCTGTCCGGTCAGAAAATTGGATGTAATCAACCGTGCTCTCAATCCTTTTTCAATTAAATTTTTTAAAAGGACTTCATATTCTTCTCTGCTCCGTTCCGGAGTGGAACCATCGTCGTTAAAAATCATATAAACCGGAGTTTTGAATGTTCCCTTTTCCAGATTTGTCATTAAGCGGATTTTAGCCACCTTTCCGACTTCCACACCTTGCAACACCACCGGCGAGCCGACACTCAAACCGCGCACCGATTCGTCAAAATACATAATCAGCATATCCTCGCTTCTGGCCGAATATTTTTGTTTCATAAAATAACCCATAATGCCGGCAAAACAGATTATGCCGATTAAGACAAACAATCCGGTAAGTTTATATGTTTTATTCATTTTTTCTTCTCTCCTCGCGTTAAGAAATTATATACTGCCTCGTTTGGCGGGTTTTTCAGCAATTCTTTGGGATCGCCCTTTGCCATAATGGTTTTAGTGGAGGCATCCAAAAATATAGAGTTATTGCCAATGGCAAAAATTGAGGCCAGTTCGTGAGTAACCACCACGATGGTTGTACCCAAACTGCGGTTGATTTCAATAATCAAATCGTCCAAATTGTGTGAACTTATCGGGTCCAATCCGGCCGACGGCTCATCAAAATACACAATATCCGGATCAAGAGCCAAAGCTCGCGCCAAACCCGCACGTTTTTTCATACCGCCGCTGATTTCGGAAGGATAAAAATCATCAAATCCGGTTAACCCCACCAAAGCCAGTTTTAAGTGCGCCAATTCACGCATAGCCGCCGGTGAATAATCGGTATATTGTTGCATCGGCAACATAATATTTTCCGCCAAAGTCATTGAGCTGAACAGCGCTCCGCTCTGATACAAAATTCCGGATTTCTCACGGATTTTCTGCACTTCGTCGGCCGAAGCCGTGGCAATATTAACCCCGTTAATCACCACCGAGCCTTTCAGCGGCGGAATAAGCCCCGTAAGCACGCGTAACATACTGCTTTTGCCGCAACCGCTGCCGCCCATAATGATAAAAATATCGCCTTTGTTTACTTGATAATCGGCATCATGCAGCAACACATAATCGCCGTAACCGACGTTCAATCCCTTAACATCAATGGCAACCGGTTTACTCATAGCCCCAACTCCATGCAAATAACCGTAATAATACCGGTAGCGACAATCATCCAAACAATGGCTCTGACTACGGATTGTGTGGTGGCAACACCCACACTGTCGGCATTACGTCCGCAGTTAAGCCCGCTGTAACAACCGCAAACCGCGATAATGATACCGAAACAGAAACCGTGGAAAACGCCCACCAAAAAATTTTTCAAATTGAAAGCATTAATAGCATATTTCCAATATTCCTGATACGGCAAATCCATCATAAACACCCCGACGAATGCTCCGCCGATCATTCCCATAATATCTGCCAACATCGTCAATATAGGCATAGCTATCAGCAACGCCAATAATCGCGGCAACACCAAAAAATCTATTTTAGAAAAGCCCATGGTTTGCAGAGCATCCAATTCCTCATTTACCTGCATGGTACCGATAGTGGCGGCATAAGACGAACCGGTGCGACCGGCCATAATAATCCCCACCATAATCGCACCCATAATGCGACACATACCGATGGTAACCAAACTTGCCACATAAATCTGCGCACCAAACGTTTCCAACTGAATAGCGCCGACAAAGGCCAATATCAACCCGACCAGAAAGCTGATTAATGATACGATTCCCACTGCGCTCGGACCGCAATCTTCCAGCGCCGCCATAAAATCGACACGCCGCATAATCGAGCGAAAGCCTATCCATCTGCCGACAGAAGTGCATATCTGCCCCAAAAAATGCATAACATTTGAGGTTTTTTGCAAACAATCGAGTGTATTTTTTCCCAGATTTTCCAGAAAAGGCATTTTTGCCGAACTGCCGTGCGTCGGATTACGGTCATCGGCAAAGGCCAGACGCATCAAATCCCGCAAATTTTGCGGCAACGCGGATAAATCGCATTCTGCTCCTGCTGTTTTGGCTTTGCGAATGCTCTCATACAAAATAACCAACAGCGACGAATCCCATTCGCCCAAACCATCGGCACGCAACACCAACTGCTTCGTTTTTTTCGCAAACTGCCTATCCAATTCCGCAAAAAATTCCGGATTATCATAATTCAGCACGTCGCCGGAGACGGATAAGCGTAAAGCATTATCCTCCGCACGTTCTAACTTTATATTACTTTCCGTCTTTTTCTGCATTTTCCAAAGCCTCGGCAAGTTCTTCGGTTTCCAACTCGTCCAAATCCTCGGATGCCACGGCATAACTGCCGTTAAACCAACGATTCAAATCAACATCCGCGCAACGTTTTGAGCAAAACGGCATATATTCCTCTCCGGCAAACAACTTGCCGCAAATCGGGCATTTATGCGTTTTGATAACCTCGCTCATGGTTCAACTCTACCCGTACCCTGACAAGTCGGACATTCCACCGTGTATAGATCACGCAAGCTCGGACGACGCCGTTGGCGCAAAATTTCTATATTACCGGCACGGCTCAACCCCAAAACGCGGCTGCGACAAGCGTCATCGGCCAATTCTTCTTCCAAGCAATCAATAATGCTCTTCATAAAACGATATTCAGATGAACCGGCAAAATCGATGATAATTTTACCGGAAAGGTTGCGCAGACGAATCTGACGGGCAATTTCTTTGGCAGCCTCAATATTTAAGGCATCAATATCGCCGACATTGCGAATACCGCCGCTGTCCACGTCAATGGCTACACAAGCACGGGTTTCTTCAATTTGCAGACTTCCACCGCTTTTTAACTTAACCGTGCGCTCTAAAGCATCGATAATCGCATCATCAACCCCATATTCTTCAAAACCGTTTTTCTTCAGTGTAACGGTTCCGTCAAACACTGCCGCCACTGCCTGCTCCAAATTCGGTGTATCCACCACGACCTCTTTTAAACTGTCGTGATAACGGCGGATATACTCAAACAAAGGATTTTCCTTGGCATATAATAATGCCGGTGCCGTCAATGTTCTTGCTTTTTTGCGAATATCCTCGTAAACGGCGCGCAGCTCATCCATTTCCGCCACAACCTGCTGTTCATCAGCATCTACCGACATTGTACGCAAAATCCAACCTTCTTGCCCGTTGCATTTTTCGCGCACTGCTTTTGCATATTGTTCAGCTTTTTGCGTATCTTCAATTTTGCGCGAATATTCAACATCATATTTGAACGGGCAATAAACCAGATAAGAACCCACAAGCTGAATGTTACGCACTACTTTAGCACCCTTTTCGGCGTGTTTTTCTTGCAAAACCTGTACCACCACACTCTGGCCTTCACTCATATTAGCCTCTTTCAGAGCCGGTTCATAAGCATTCAAAAAAGCTTCATGTCCGTCTCCGATATCGACAATAAAGCCATATCTGTCATCGGCCAGATTGATTTTCTTGACAATTTTACCGAGATATACGTTTCCTTCAATGGCACGACGGTCATTATATATATCTATTTCTGCCAATCCTGAGGCATCAAAAACAGCTATACCAAACGCTTCATCATTTCTGTCATAAATTATCTTTTCCGCTTTCATTTTATTCCTACTCCTTTTAACAAGTTCAGTGTCTCATATAACGGCAGTCCCACCACACCGGAATAAGAACCCACCATTTTTGTTACATATCCGGCAAGCCGTCCCTCGATTTTGTAACCGCATACACCTTTCCACTCACCACATGCCAAATAATCGTCCAAATCATCTTGAGACAACACTTTCATTGCGATTTTGGTGGTAACCGTCCGCTGTAAAATTTTGCCATCGGCAGTAATCAGACATACAGAACTGATAACGCGATGCATACGCCCGGATAACAATTCCATATATGTACGCTGTTCATCAACATTTCTTGCTTTATGTAAAATTCGCTGTCCGACAGTCACTACCGTATCACAAGCCAACACATTCTCTTGCGGAAACAATACCGACACATGTTTTGCCTTTTCCAAAGCCATTCGCCGAACATAAGGCAAAGGCAGTTCATGAGGCAGACAATTTTCATCAATATCCGCCGGACAAATTTTTTTTGGCTCGTACCCAACTTGCCGCAATAAGGCTATGCGTTGCTGCGAACCGGATGCCAGTATAAAATTTTTTACATCTTTCGAATTTTGCATAAATTATGCGCCATTATCATCGTCAAAAGTCTTTTCCATACGCTCGTGACGCTCTTGAGCCTCAATAGAGAGTGTGGCTGCCGGACGAGCCTCCAAACGGCTGATACCGATAGGTTCTCCGGTTTCTTCGCAATATCCGTACGTGCCGTCTTCGATTCTATCCAAAGCCTCGTCAATTTTGGTAATCAGCTTACGAATTCTGTCTTTGGTACGCAAATCCAAAAATTTATCGGTTTCCATTGATGCTCTGTCAATTTCATCAGGCTGATTCAATCCGCCCTGACGCAAATCATCTAATGTATCGGCAGATTGTGAAACAAGCGTTTTCTTCCAATTTTCCAGCTTCTGACGAAAATATTCAAGCTGCATTTCATTCATATATTCTTCGTCGGCTGACGGTTTATAATCCGGTGGTAATACAATAGACGTCATTTTACATCTCCTTTTATCTGATATAGTTTTACAAAAATTAACAGCAATCACACATAACTTCAAGACTTATTCTTACTTAATCACATAAAGTTGTCAGTTAAACACCCAAGTAACCGTATTGTTACGGCCATCCGTACACTGTCCGTCATTATCACCGACACCGGTAAGCTTGGCTCTGGTAGTTGGTAGACGGCATACTTTACCTGAACAAGTTTCATTACTCGAGAAGCTCAATGCATTGGATAAATTATCGCCCGAACCATACGTCTGCCAATACCAAGTCCACGTACCGACTGCAACCGCAAACAAATCGGCATATTGATTACGATGCCAATCCTTCAAAGCCAGTTCAACACATTGTTTTTTAGAAAGATTGTTATAGCGCACAAAAAATCTCTCCGGATTATCATCAAAAATCCCGACTTCAACTGTTCCGCCGAAAGCATGATAAATCTTAGTACCACTACCGGAACCAACCACTCGGAAACTGTTTGGGATCAGCTCTCGTTTACCTTCTTTTACTTTATCGACAACTTCCGTATAATCAACGTCAATTGCCGAAGAACGCACCATTGTCCCCACCAATTCCGTCAATTGCAGCGAAGCAACACTGTATTTATGCGTATCAAATGCACTGCTGACAATCCGCCCCACGGCAATAATAACTCCCATAGCGACCATCAGGTACCCCATCATCTCAATCATTGACCGTCCGGTTTGTGTTTTTCTAGTATCCATAACAATCCCCTTAATATTGTATCATGCTATCACAAAAAAACTTCATTCACAATAACTTTTATAAAATACTTTATTTTTTTTGCAAGACGATTATAATGAAGTTGTTTAACATACAAGGAAAGATAAATGAAAAAGATTACCATTCTTTTAATAACCGCATTTTTAACCGCAACCGGCAGTAATACTGCATCGGCTGACAGTTATGATTATAAGCCGTACGTGGGTATTGATTATGCTTACAGCCGCACCAATGCCTTTGGCGTTCGCCCGCAACATCATACAGGTTATTTGCGCTTAGGTTCTGATTACAGTAAATATTTTGCTACCGAATTGTTTGCCGGACAAAGTACGCAAGACACCAATCGTGTAAATGAATACAGTTTAAAAACTCGCTATCAGGCTTATGGTCTTGATCTGCTGGCCTTTCTTCCGGTTTACGGAGACTTTTCTTTGGCGGTAACTGCCGGTATCGGAGAATATATTTATAAAACCAAGTTTTCGCCGACTGATAATCATCGCGAACACGGTTACGGCTATCGATTCGGCGGCGGTGTAAAATATGCGTGGAACAAACATTGGCAAACCCGCGTAATTTGCAGACATATAGAATTTGATCATCTGAAAGGGTATAATCACGCTTTGGAATATTCTTTCGGGATGGAATATCATTTTTAAGTAAAGGAATAAAAATATGATAAAAAAAATCATTGTTATCATTTTGATGCTGGGGCTGTTTGCTTGGAGTCTCACTCTCACCCGAAAAAATAAAACCGAACAGGTTGTCGCTCAAACCGAAAGTGCTCCGATACCTCAGGCAGAAGAAAAACTACCGGATGATGTTTATTCGTTCAACGCAAATGAACTGACTGCCGAATGCTCGGAAGGTTTAAACGATATGCTGTGCAGCGTGGAAAATGCAATTAAATGTACCTTAAAACCGGATATGGAAACTTGCAGCAGACAAAACCTGCCTACTTTTATCTTCATGACAGATCCTACCGTAGAACGTCCCACCGAAATGAATTATAAATTTATCAGCAAAAAGGTCTTGCCTAACGGAACTACGGAAATATATACCGAAAGTTCATGCAACGGCGGTTGGTTCGGTTTATGTCAGGGAACAATTATTTATGTTCTCGGGCAAAACAATGGCAAGTGGCTCATTCGCGATATTTACGCCGTTGAATAAAAATAATTTTCTGCATCAAAAAAAGGCACCGCGTACGGTGCCTTTGCTTTATTGATATTTACCTAAAGTTCCATTGTTTCGATATATTCCGGTGAATTATCAGCGCAGATTGACCTCTCTTTGCCGTAGCTGACAAGCTTAGCCCGCTCATCACCCAAATGTTCCGCCACAAAAACCGAACACGAAGAAATAAGCATAATAGCCACAATCAATAACATTTTCTGCATTATCTTTTCCTTAAATCTGCACTTGATTAAAAATAGCTTACAATATCAATATAAGGCCTAATTCCTAAACTTTGTTTAAATTCCGCAATATATTGTAGCATTTCTCCCCATTCGGTCCATTTATCAACGAATTCTTTTGCAAATTCAGGAGATTTTGAAAGCTGTACCTCGATAATTTTTTCGAGCAAACTGCGAGAACCAGACTTCATTTTTGCAAAATCAATATGCAATTTTCTATCTTCATCAAACCAAAACGCACCGTAATCGTGCAAATAATTATATTCGATTAAATCCGCCATGCGGTGCGCTTCTTTATCCTGCGGATAAGCTTTACTATCTCACGCTGATTTGACTGCTCGAACGGCTCGCCGCCGAGTATTGTAAGTCCGTCATAATA
>CACWUA010000027.1 GCA_902763905.1 uncultured Pseudomonadota bacterium
CTTCCGGCACAATATCCGGAAGTTTCGGCTCTTCCGGTGTAGGCAAAAGATTTTCGACAACGGTGTTGTCAACCTCTTTCTTTTCCACCAAATTATAGATATCCTTGTCTTGATTCGGAATATCCATACCACCCGGATTTTCCGGTTTCACTTTAACTGCGGTTTGCGGACGATGAATAGTCGGGATGTCTTTATGTGTCTGTCTGTATTGCGGTGCCAAAACAAACCACGCAACCACACCGGCCAACACTATACCGGCCAGTGTACCCAAAAAATTATTGCGGGAACGAGCCAATTCATTGCGGCGTTCTTCGATTGTGGCAATTTTCTGTTCTGCAACCTTCTGTTTAAACTGATTAACATAGTCTTCGTTTTTGTTATAAAAATCCTGATACATGGTAAAACCCCTTTTCTCTTAGTTTACGATTGTTATATCTACATTTTGGTTTAAAATCACTTAACATTATAAAATTTTTCTTTGCATTCGGCATAAAAAAATGTAATCTTTATCATATTAGGAGAGGAATATATGAAAATTGCGACGCTGAATATCAATTCCATAAATGCACGGTTAAACAATCTGAATGAATGGCTACAACAAAATCAACCAGATGTGTTGTTGCTGCAGGAAATTAAAACCGAGTTCAACAATTTTCCGTTTTTTGATATGCATATGCTCGGATACGAAGCTAAAATATTAGGGCAAAAAAGCTATAACGGCGTTGCCGTACTCAGTCGGTATCCGTTAGAAGTAATTACAGAGAATATGCCGGAATTTATTGATGATAATGCACGTTATCTAGAGTGCAGAATATCGGCAAACGGACAAGATTATATCGTAGCATCGCTTTATCTGCCAAATGGTAATCCGCCTTATAACAATCCGTCAGACACATCTAAATTTGATTATAAGCTGCGCTGGATGGATGCTCTTTTGCAATATGCCGACAAGTTAATTATTGAGCATAAAAATATTGTATTGGGCGGTGATTTCAATGTTATTTTAACACCTCAAGACGTGTATAATCCGGAATTATTTGCCGGTGATGCATTGTATCGCCCAGAAGTACGAAACAGGTTGCGTTTTCTGTTGCGTGCCGGCTACTGTGATACATTTCGGGCATTGCACCCCAAAGAAATCGGCTATACTTTTTGGGACTATAATGCCGGTTCTTTCCAAAATGATTTAGGCCTAAGGATTGACTATATTCTGAGCTCTCCGGCTTTAACCGACCGACTGATTTCCTGCGCGGTTGATAAAAAATTCCGAGCCATGGAAAAAGCTTCGGATCACACTGTTTTAATTGCTGAATTTAAGGACTAAAATATGTATCGCTTCCTGACTGTTCTTTTGTTGTTGATTCCGCTCACGGCTCCCGCTAAGGGCAATATTGACATGCATTTAATCAATGAGATGCTGACCACTATAAATCGGCAATATATTGAACCGATTGATAATGCCGAATTGATTAATAACGGACTGCAAGCTCTGGTTGATTTAGATAATCGTTTTACCATATCAAAGGGAAAAGATCGCTTTTATATTTATTATAATCGGGTTATCAATAAAGCATTTCCTTTTCCGGATAAAAACGATGATATTTTGGCGTGGATTGAAACTCTTACACAAATACTCAATCATAGCACAACTATATCCCAACAGGCAGATATAAAGGATTTTGAATTGCCTGATCGCGTAATCCAAAAAATAACTGAGAACCTTGACGAATATTCACATTATTATTCCGAATACGATTATGATGAAAATGCGCGTAAAAATGAAATTTATACTTTATTTAAGGACAGATTGATTGACGATATCTTATATTTGAAGGTCAGAACCTTTAATAAGCAAACCGGCAAATTAGTGAAGCAAGCGTTAGAACAGAATCCGGAAGTTAAGGGAGTGATACTGGATTTACGCGGCAACAGCGGCGGTATGTTTAATGAAGCATTAAAAGTCGCAAATTTGTTTTGCGACAATGAGATAATCACATATACCGCCGGTCGCAATAATGCCAATATTCATTATTATACTTCCAAGGAAAATCCGCTTTATAAAGGGCCATTGGTTATTATGATTGACGGCGACACGGCATCGGCGGCAGAAGTTCTTTCCGGTGGGCTGCAGGAACAATCACGGGCTAAATTAATCGGAACCCACAGTTTCGGTAAAGGAACCATCCAAAGCGTAACCCAAATGAGTAACGGTGGACGCTTGGTTTTAACAACCGAGCAATTCTATACGCCGAGCGGCAAAGTAATTCATAAAAAAGGCATTGAACCTGATGTATGCTTAAGCGGAAAAACCCGAAACGGATGTCTCAATGAAAAGCGTGCCGATAAAGAAGAAGATATTGATGCTGCCATCAAATTGCTGAAGGATGAATTATAACTTGGTTCTTCACCCTAGGTAAAATAGCCAATAAAAAAAACTCCCATAACGGGAGTTTTTTTATTGGCTGTCCGTCCTGTACAGTGACGCAACTTTTACAAACTCATCGCACGGAAGTTGTTGGTATTAGAGAGCAGATACGGTATGTTAGGGAAATACTTACAAAAAATGCTCAGAAACAAGGTATGAGATTTTATTTTATAAGAAAAACGACGCCTAAATCAGACGTCGTTTACATATGATTTGTGTGCATATTCGATATTTTAATTATTCAGTCATTCCACCGCGTTTGGGATGTTTCATCTGCATAACTTGTTTTGCTGTATCAATATGCATTTTTGCTTCCTCTTTAGAATATGCATCTGTTTTACCAAATTTCTCTTTTCCGACAGCAGTTTCTAATCTTTGTTGCTTTTCTTGCAATAAATCTTTTGTTCGATGTAATTTATCTAATTTAATTGCAATATCAATTTTTTGTTTCATACCATCATCAACTTGACCATCAATAAAATACTCTTTCATTTCAGGTTGTCGCCAAGAACCACCTGAAAAATATACATTATCAGGGAAGCCTTCTTTTTGAAAAATACAATCTTTTGATTTCCAAATTTGCTTATACGAGCCATCTTCCTGACGTTTATACAAAGTTGTAGTAGACTTACCTTGTTCTATATCAGCTAAAAAGCTAACTTCATTATTAGATGTTTTACAAATAGCAAAAGCATCTTTAAACATTAGAGCTTCAGAATCCAAATAATGTGTCTCAAAACCAGTTTCTTCAGCTGGATTATTATTTGCCATATAGTAAACTTTTCCTTCATCATCAACAAAATAGTGCTTTTGTTGTAACTTAAGAACAAAATATGCCATATCGCCAAAACCAGCGATATTTCCACCCTCTCCATCAACATCGTAATATTTGTCATATATTTTTAATCTTTGTAAGTTAGAACGATTATACTCATTAACATCAGAATACATAAAATCATACGACATCATATTATGTGCTTTTCCGCTTTTATCTTTAAACTCGGCTTCAATAAATTCGGGAGTATCATAGCCGGGAGTCCTATAAAACGTAAATTTTAAGTTTGGATTTTTGCTCACGTTTGGTATATCAACACGAATACCTTCATCTGAATATTGTGTAGAAAAACTATCACCAGTATATATTTTTTCCAAAATATGGAGTATATTTTCTTCACTCATCTTAATTCTCCTTGTTTAAGTTTATGTTATATAAAGAATCGCTTCTTATACTTTCAGTTTACCCCCCCCGATTTTTTGTCAAGTCTTTTTTTTGTAAAAAAATGATTTTTTATATTCAAAGCTAAATGTCATGCCTATTTTTCGGTTTTTCCAAAAAATTCAAGGCATCTACTAATTAATTTAAAATATTGCGCTTCGCAAAGATGAGATTCCTTGAGCACCTGACGCGCCGCGCAGGTCAAGGAATGACAATATATATTTACAAAAAAAGCACCCCAATGGGTGCTTTTCTTATTGGCTGCTTCACCTTAGACAGTGCGCGCGCTGACGCACAGCGCATCTTTCGCCTTATCGGCTCAAGAGCTCAGATGGCTGTCGCCACTGAGTCATCGCCACCGACAATACATCGCCGGTGGCTCCCCGAACCGCTTGGTTCTTCACCTCAGATAAATCAGCCAATAAGAAAAGCACCCCAATGGGTGCTTTTCTTATTGGCTGCTTCACCTGGACTCGAACCAAGATTGACGGAGTCAGAATCCGCTGTCCTACCATTAGACGATGAAGCAATCATTACTTTATCAGCTGTTATATAAGATAAAAAAAATCACTTGTCAAATACTTTATGCGGATTTTATAGGCTTTTTTTCAAAAATCATAAGCGCATTCTCACACCCGACACATTAAAATATCTTCAATAAATCTACTGTAAAGGCTGCCGCTTGCGAAAAATATTTTTTCTAAATCTATAATACACCTATCGACTATTCGGCATCTCTCGCCGCCGGTTGATCTTTCAATACCGCTTTTACCCGAGTAATGCGCATATTATCGATTTTCATAACTTCGTACTGACAATATTCGTCTTCTGTTATATCGCCGACTTTCGGTTCTTCACCGATAAGGTTAAACACATAACCTCCCATGGTGCTTTCTTCCAATTCATGATACGGCAAATCCATCTCATCATAGGCATCTTCCACCAAATAAACTCCGTCAAATTCATATATTTTATCATTTATCTTTTTAACCGGTTTATGTTCAGCACCGTCGTGTTCATCCTGAATTTCACCTACCAGCTCTTCCAAAATATCTTCCATAGTCAGTAAGCCTGCAGTTCCACCGTATTCATCAACCACGATTGCCAAATGAATATGCTTTTTCATCATCTCGTGCAAAACGTCGGAAATTGATTTATTTTCAGGAACAAACAAAATTTTACGAACAATGCGTTTTAAGATATCTTTGTGCAATGTATCCTTATTTTCCAGCAAATCACGAATATGAATCATTCCCAATATTTGATCTTTATCTTCGGCACAAAGCGGAAAACGAGTATGTTTGTGCCGGCGCACAAAATCCATAATCTCTTCATAACTGTCATCTTGATAAATACAATTCATATCTTGCCGCGGCACCATAATCTCATGGGCACATATTTCCGAAAAGCTGATGGCATTCTGAATAATTTCGCTTTCGGTATCATCAATCACTCCGCCCTTTTGCGAAGCATCGATAATCAGCTTAATTTCTTCTTCCGAATGAGCATCTTCGTTTTCATCAGCCTTTTCTATTTTCATCAATTTCAAAATCCACAGCGAAACATGATCGAAACACCAAATAATCGGTGTGCAGATTTTATTAAATGTGTAAAGCGGAATTGCCACCAATAAAGCATAACGTTCTGTATCTTGAATTGCCATTGATTTTGGCACCAGCTCACCTAAAACAACGTGCAACAACGTGATCAAGGTAAAGGCTATACCGAAACTCAGTGAGTGCAATAATACGGTTTGTCCCTCAAAAAAGCCACGGCACAAATCCTCCAACAGGCGTGACACCGCCGGTTCGCCCAACCAGCCCAAACCCAGTGAGGCCAAGGTTATTCCCAACTGTGTAGCACTCAAATATGTATTTAAATGTTCATTGATATCCAATGCTGTTTTAGCTCGTTTATCGCCTGATGCTGCCAATTCTTCCAACTTGGTGCGGCGAATTTTGACTACTGCAAACTCAGATACTACAAAAAAAGCGTTACAAAATACAAGAAATAAAACTAAAATTAAATTTATAATATAGGTCGACACGGGACTCATGGTTTGAAATTACAATTTACCTCAACTGTTAAAACAACGTGGTTATTGTATATTATAATCATAATATTGTCAACAAATGTTTAATGTTCGGCAAAAAATGAATTTTTATTGATTTTTACACATATTTCTGCTATCATTTTGTTGTTTTATAACTGAAAAGAGTTGGACAATGAAAGAAAATAAACAAGCCCAAAAAGAACGTTTGCAGCAAATTAAAGAACAATTTCGTGCCGTACGCGCCGGTCGGCGTAAGGACGAGATAAAAGACCATAACGGCAAGCCGTTTACCTCAAAAAATCTGCCGCAACTCAAAAACAAGTATAATCGTAAGCGCTTCAAGAACCAACACGATGAATATTAAGCGCCTGCAATTGCCATTCCCTAAAAAGCATCATAAAATTATTCTGCTCTTTATTGATAAGGATATGGGCGATATTAAATAATTTCGTAAAAAAACACCAAAGCCACAACCTTCATGATAAACTACATAATATCAGAGTTCTCAATTCGAACCATAAGGTTTGGTTATGGGATATTCCGATTTTTATTTTAATATGAAGATGCCCTAACGATTCCTGACTGAATCGAGGCATGACAATAATAGCATTGACGCATTCGCCTGCGGCTCAGCGGGCGTATATTGCACCTAACGGAAAAATGGCTCTGATTTTATATACCGTAAGCAGCAATTCTTAATGAACATGATGTGATTTTCACATACATAAATCAACAAATTCGTTTAATTCAGTCAAAATCTATTATAGAATAAACAGAAAATATGGATTAATTCGTTATTTCTTCGTCTTCATCGTCTATAATGATGAATTCGTTGTCGCCAATAACATTCAGTACAGTACGCGCCCTTTCATCCAACAAATCCAAATCCAGACTTGATGATGACAGCAATTTCACTTTTTGATCCAGTTCCATTCGGCGCTGATGATATGTCTGTTGCAATTGCTCAGCCTCGGCCACCTTGCTTTGCAAATATAAGTACTTCAGATAGCCACGGTCGCCGCGAATCGCAAAATATGAAAAATATGAAAACAAGCAAATAAGCAAAACCAAAACGGCGGAGCTTTTGCTTTTATTGACAATGTAAGACCAAATTCCCATACTCTTCCTGCTGTCAGTTATTTTTCAATATACGACCATAATTTTGTTAAAAAATAGTTATTTTTTCTCAGCTAATAAAAATTTTTTCCCTTAGACACAAAAGTAGCGGCGCGAGCATCTACCAAACGCCCGTCCTTAAGCGTAACTTCCCTATCCATGCGATGAGCCAAATCAATATTATGAGTAGCAATCAATGCCGAAAGTCCGGTTTCTTTAACAACTTCCAATAATGCCTGAAAAACATTATCCGACGTGTTCGGATCAAGATTTCCGGTAGGCTCATCTGCCAAAAGCAAGTGCGGAGTGTTGGCTAAAGCTCTGGCTATGGCTACGCGCTGTTGTTCTCCGCCGGAAAGTTCTGCCGGTCGATGATTTTCCCGTTCTGCCAGACCAAGACGTTTTAACAACCACATTGCTTTATCTTTGGCCTCAGAAAATTTCACACCCGCTATCAATTGCGGCAAAATAACATTTTCGGTAGCGTCAAAATCCGGCAACAGATTATGATATTGATAAACAAATCCCAAATAGTCGCGCCGCAAAGATGTTCGCATATTATCGCTACTGCCGGTGCATAAATCGCCGTTGATATAAACTTCTCCGACTGTCGGTTCATCAAGCAATCCGGCTATTTGCAACAATGTTGACTTTCCGGAACCGGATGGACCTATCAGAGCCACTATTTCCTTCGGTTTGATATCTAAATTAACTTCGCGCAAAACTTGCAATTGTTCATTACCTTGCCGAAATGTTTTGCCTACATTCTTCAGTTGCAGTGTCAAATTACTCATAACGCAACGCCTCCGCCGGATTAAACTTAGAGGCGCGATACGCCGGATATAAAGTTGCTAAAAATGACAGGAACAGTGTTATCGCCACTACCAACAAAACTTCCATATTATCTACCTTTGCCGGCAACTGCGACAGAAAATAAATTTCCGAAGAAAATAGTTCGCGACCGGAAAGGTTTTGCAAAAGTTGGCGAATATTTTCTATGTTATGGCAGAACAACAATCCCAAAATCACACCAAAAGAAGTGCCGACAACTCCGATAAAAGCTCCGTCCATAAAGAAAATGCGCATAATCATCGCCTTGGTAGCTCCCATTGTACGTAAGACCGCAACGTCACGACTCTTGTCCTTTACCAGCATAATCAGACCGGTAATGATGTTAAACGCAGCAACCAAAATAATCAGCGTCAATATTAAAAACATCACATTACGCTCAACGTCTATTGCGTTAAAAAAAGCCGCATTGGTTTGTTTCCAGTCATAAACATACGCATCCAGACTCACACTTTTTTCGAGCATGGCGCGTGTTTTGACCAGATCTTTTTCATCCTTAAGGCTAACATCAATCACAGATACCGCATCTTTAAGCCCAAAATAGTTTTGTGCGGCCTCCAGAGGCATAAAAATATAATTGGCATCATACTCATACATGCCCATATTGAACATACCGATAACACGATATGCTTTTATCCTCGGTACCGTGCCGAACGCGGTTACTTTACCGTTCGGAGAAATAAGCGTGATTTCATCGTTGATATAAACTCCGAGCTTGCGTGCAAGTTTATCCCCCAAAACAACCACATCACCTTTAAATTCGGCCATATCAATAGATGAAAAACCATCTCTCATGACTTTCTTTTTCAAAATATCTTCAGCTGTTATACCGCGAACCATCGCCCCTTCAGCCATTTTCCCCGACGAAATCAACAGCTGTTTTTCAATCAATGGCAAAGCCAACTCTATTTCATCAATACTTTGCAAATCACTGACCGCTTTTTTATAATTATTGAACGGGAAACCTGCAGATGAAGTAATTGAAATATGACCGTTAATTCCCAAAATACGGTTCAAGAGCTCAGCCTTAAACCCGTTCATAACCGACATAACGATAATCAAAGTAGCCACACCCAAGGCAATACCGGTAAATGCAAAACCGGTAATAACAGAAATAAAACCCTCTTTTCTTTTTGCACGCAAATAGCGCCAAGCCGTCAGGCGCTCAAATTTCGAAAACAAACTATCTCTCCTTACATATTTTCTACGAATTTATATTTATTTATGTTATTTTTCAATTACGATTATACGGATATACACAGCATTACAAACCAATCTTTTGATTCAATTTAAGCAGATTAATGATTGAAAATATTAAATAAAATTGGTCAAAAACAATATCTATTTTAGCTTTATTTGTGTTTGAGCGAAAGAAAGAATCGGCTTCAAACATGTTATAAGAGGTAGGAATTGACAACAGTAGTTTATTGTTATCAAAACAAAACTGCACGGATTTTCCATCGTACAAATCCCGTAGTTTCAGCATGCGTTCCATAAATCCGGTTGTAAGTAAATAGCGCGCCTCTACCTGATCATCTGAATATACTTCAAAAATTTTTTCAAAATGGCTGTCTTCCAATCTGACATTTTGTAAACCGGCAATTTTATTTAGGGTGTTGCCTAAAATTCCGCCGTCTTTCAACACAATGGTTCGCCCTTTGAAGTTTTTATTCATTTCAAGCAAAACGCAGATACCGCCAAACACTTTCTTTTTAACTTCAAAATTCCGAAAATCGCGTTTTATCTGCAATAATTTCTCTTCGGCGATATTGATACGCACTCCGTTATAAGTACCGCAGAAAAAGTCGTCTCCAACGCTTTTATCGTAATTTTTAAACAAATTGGAACGGCGCAGCAGCGCATCATCGATTTTCCCTTCAAATGTATAAGAAAATGAGCCGAAGAAATCAGCAAATATCGGCATAATCTGCGGTTTGATTTTTTTATGACAGCGATAAAACGGACCGCAAGCCCAAAGTATCACCATGCCGGAAAGTGCCAATATAATTCCCACTGCGCTATCTTGTAAAATACCGTTATGCCATAAATACCAAAGCAACGGATAAAAAACAAATGCCATCAGCAAAAGTGCTGCAAACGCAGCGACATAGCGTTTGCGCGTATGGTTGCTCTGCTCTAAAATCGGATACAGTTTCGATGTATAATAATCATCAAATTTTCGTTTTAATTCAATATATTCGGATGTTTGCCTAATATTTTGCATATTGTTCCCGTCCGGTTTGCACTATTGCCAATAATTCCAACATTTGCTCTATAGCCGTGTTGATCTGCAAAAACTTATCTTTATTTATTTTGCGGCTCCAAAACTTATCGTTGTCAAAATAAAGTTGCGCTCCCTCAAAATACAAACGCATGATGTCATCATGTATCTCAACATATAAATTCTTAGCTCCGAGGGTATCTTTCAAATCCAGCACTCGTTCAAAAAACAATGTTGGCAACAAATCTTCTGCCAAAGCAAAACTATCGGCAAATATATAAAACATTTCTGCCAACGGTGTCAAAAGATTACCTCCGACATTCTGTAAATCCGGAAACTCATCTTTACGGTAAAAACCTTTTTTATCAAACATTAATACCTGACCGTTAATTTTCTTTTTGAAACGAAACAACATTATGATACCGGAAGATACGGTGCGTACATGTTTGATATTTTTCCTTCCGGTATCGATACTTTGATATATTGTATCGCGCATTTCCATAGACCAATTCGGATATTCTGCCACAACGTTGTGTTTGGCATGAACCGCATCATGCGGAGGTATGATCGGTGAATGGACCAGTTTCACCTCAGTATCTTTCAGGTGTTTCCAGCTACCATAATAAGCCAGAAATGTGTCAAAAGCATCTTGCTTTGGCGCTTTGTAGTACTGATATATCGGATAAAATATGAACAAGATACCGATAACATTAACCAGCAACAACTGTTCATAATTAATCGGGTGTTTATTTATCAGAAAATTGAAAAAACTTATGAGTAAATTGATGCACAGCAAGAAAATAATCGTCCATAAGTATCCCCAGAATTTTGTACGATATTTATCCTTTATTTTATTTATATTTTCTACCGTAGGCACAATTTCCGAAAAATAATATTTTTCAAACTCAGACATTTCTTCTTTGTTATCTTCAATAAATACAACCATCGGCTCCCCCGATTATTTAAAATAATCCTTACTGTCAATAGCTTGGCGCTCAGCTTCTGTTGCCTGGAAAAACGGCATATTTTCATAAGTAATACCGAGAATATGTGCAACCATACTGCTTGGGAAGATATCCACAAGGTTCTTGAGCTCGTTAACATTGGAGTTATAGAAACGGCGGGCAGCCGCTATATGTTCCTCCACTTCATTCATACTCTGCATTGCCGTCATCATGGTTTGATTTGATTTTAAATCCGGATAATTTTCCAAAGAAATTTTGAAGTCATGCAATTTCTGATTCAACATATTCTCCAAATCAATTTTCTCTTTCGGCGAAGCAACAAAAGAGCTTTGCATAGCTTTGGTGCGAATGTTGGCAAGTTCAGTCATCAATGTTTTTTCATGTTCCATAAACTTAGCCGCCATATTCAGCATATTCGGAATCAAATCATATCTTTTTTTGAGCTGAACATCAACATCAGCCATTGATTCTTGCACTTTGTTGCGGGTTTTGATCAAGCGCGCATAAAGCACATAAAAGAACAAAAGCACCACCACGGCAACAATTAATATCGTACTCATTTATTCATCTCCTTATAAATAATTTCAATGTTGATAGTATATCTGCACATTTAAAAAAAACAATGAAAATTTTCATTGCTTAATATACAAAAATGTGTTATTATTTTGACAAATAGGAGAAAAAAATGGTATCGCAACGCGCAAAATTCTTGCTCAACAGCATCAATCAGCAGATTGATGAAAAATATAAATCGTCGGATGAAAAAAATGATGAAAAGATGCGCATGCCGGAAGAGAATACCCGTTTGGAGCAAGAAAGAAAACAACGCGAGCAAGATATTATCGCTGTAAAGATTATGAATAAGGAACATCAGCGACAAAACGAGCGTATTGATAACGATAAAAAGCGTGTGCGTGATGCCGAGCGTGTGTTGGGGCGTGAGATGTACAATCGCGCCCGAACAAAAGTCTACGGCTCATAAGTTTATCGATAATTTCAAAAAGCCAGACGTTGCAATAGCAAATTTCCTGACGAAAAAGGCAGGATTTTACTCCTACCTCTTTTATTTGCTGTTTTCCGCTTAAAGTTCAAACTCGGTAACGCCGTCATAAGCATAGCGATACATTTGTTCAATTTCCTTAAACAGCGGATAACGCGGATTAGCACCTGTACACTGATCATCAAAGGCCAATTCCGGCAAATCCTTCATGGCTTCTTCCCAATCTTTTTCGGCGATGCCCCATTCTTTGATTGACGACGCAATATTGAGCTTTTGTTTCATTTCCTGCAAAGCCTTAATCAAATTCTCCACCGCCTCGTCATCGGTTTTACCCTTCAGGCCGATACCGCGGGCAAATGCCGCATAGGCCGCTTTGGTGTTCGGAAAACGATATTGCGGGAAAGTTGCCTGCTTAATCGGGCAATCGGTCGCATTGTAGCGAATAACCTGACAAATCAGCAAAGCATTGGCAATACCGTGCGGAACATGAAAACGTGCGCCCAATTTATGAGCCATGGAGTGACATACACCCAAAAAGGCATTGGCAAACGCCATACCGGCAATGGTAGCTGCGTGGTGAACTTTTTCACGTGCATCAAAATCTCCGGTTTCATACGACTTAACCAAGTTTTCATAAATCAATTTGCCGGCTTCAATCGATAATCCGCGGGTATAATCGGTGGCCATACACGATACATACGACTCGAGTGCGTGCGTCATCACGTCAATACCGGAAGCGGCACACAAACCGCGCGGCATCGTCAACACCAAATCGGTATCAACAATTGCCATACTCGGAGTAAGCGCGTAGTCGGCAATCGCGTATTTAACACCGGTTGCATCGTCGGTAATAATCGAGAACGGAGTTACTTCCGAACCGGTACCGGAGGTGGTAGGAATCGCCACCATCTGTGCCTTAACACCCATTTCCGGAAATTCAAAAATGCGTTTGCGAATATCCATAAAGCGGCGAGCCAAGTCTTCAAACTTCAATTCCGGATGCTCATACATAATCCACAAAATCTTGCAAGCGTCAATCGGCGAACCGCCGCCCAGAGCAATCAGCACATCCGGCTCAAAACTCTCAACCATATCGCGTGCTTTGTTAATGGTAGTCAAATCCGGATCCGGCTTAACGTCGCTGAAAATTTTATATTGAATACCCAGTTCATCCAAAACATCGGTAACTTTTTTGGTATATCCCAAATCAAACAGCGATTTATCGGTCACTATAAAAGCTTTCTTGCGGCCTTTAAGTTCTTTTAAGGCAAATCCCAAACATCCCGGTTTGAAATAAATTTTCGGCGGAACTTTGAACCACAACATATTTTCTTCACGTTTTGCCACAGATTTAATATTCATCAGATGTTTCACTCCCACATTTTCACTAACCGAGTTTCTGCCCCAAGAACCGCACCCCAAGGTCAATGACGGTTCCAATTTAAAGTTATAGATATCGCCGATACCGCCTTGCGCCGACGGACAGTTAATCAAAACACGACCGGTCGGCATGGTGTCACCGTAAAGTTTGATACGCTCGTCGTTGCGCGGATTGGTGTACAGTACCGAAGTATGACCGCAACCGGCAAATTCAACCAATGCCTTGGCCTTAGCCATGGCATCGTCAAAATCTTTGGCACGATACATGGCCAAACACGGCGATAATTTTTCGTAAGCAAACGGTTCATCGGCACCGATTTTGGTAACTTCACCGATTAAAACTTTGGCATTTGCCGGCACTTTAATCCCCGCCATATCGGCAATCTTGGCCGCCGACTGACCGGCAACGGCAGAGTTCAGCTTGCCGTTCTGAATAAGCGTTGCGCCGACTTTGGCACATTCTTGGGCATTTAAGATATACGCACCGCGCTTAACAAATTCCGCTTTAACCGCATCATACATCGAATCAACCACCACTACCGATTGCTCGGAAGCGCAAATCGTACCGTTATCAAAAGTTTTGGACATTAAGATTGAACTGACGGCCATTTCAATATCCGCCGTTTCATCAATCACCGCCGGAGTGTTACCCGGACCCACGCCGATAGACGGTGTGCCCGAAGAATAAGCCGATTTAACCATCCCCGGACCGCCGGTAGCCAGAATCAAGTCTGATTTTTGCATCAGGTATTGGGTGCGGAACAAACTCGGCTCATCAATCCAAGCGATAATGTCTTTCGGAGCACCGGCCTTAACCGCTTCTTCCAAAATTATACGAGCCATTTCAATGGTGCATTTTTTAGCGCCCGGATGCGGAGAAAAGATAATACCGTTGCGGGTTTTGAGTGTTATCAATGATTTAAAAATAACGGTAGAAGTCGGGTTGGTACTCGGAATAACACCGGCGATAACCCCAACCGGCTCGGCAAACTTAATCATTCCGTTTTCTTTGTCGTCTTCAATCACACCGCAAGTTTTGGTATTTTTGAACTTGTTATAAATATATTCGGCCGCAAAGTGATTTTTAATAACTTTATCTTCGGCAATTCCCATACCGGTTTCGGCAACAGCCATTTTAGCCATCGGAATACGCAGCGAACTTGCCTTTAATGCCACGCGGCGGAAGATTTCATCAACCTGTTCCTGAGTATAGTTGGCAAACTTCTTTTGTGCCTCACTCACGCGCTTAATCAATGCGTCAATGTATTCTTGTTCTTGTTTTTCATCAATAGTATTATCCATAATTTCCTCCTGTTAAACTGCCGTTATAATAACGGCATCGCACAAAAAATAAATATTTTTTTATACATTTTTCCTCACATTTTGTTACCAATTATAACATACCACCTTGAAAGCCCTAAAACCATACATATTTAGGTAGAGGTTTTATACAACAACAAAAGGAGATAATCTATGAAATTTAAGTTTTTATCAGTTGTGGCGGCTGCCGCCGTTATGTTCGGAGCTGCCACGGTTAATGCCGGCACCACAAGTACAAACGACAAGCCCGTAAGTCAAGTCAGTGCCGTGCAGAATATGCCGGAAGATACCATGGTTTATATTCAGGGTTATTTAATCCAAAATCTCGGTAACGAAATGTATACTTTCCAAGATGACAGCGGTACCATAACCGTTGAAATCGACGATGATTTGCTGGCATCGGTTGCCACCACTCCGAAGACTTTGGTATGGATTGCTGCCGAAGTTAATAAAGACGGTAACGTCACTTCGTTGGAAGCGGAAGAAGTGCAATTCTTGCCGACGCAGGCTTCAAATTAGCTTTTATTGCACTTGACTTTTATATCGAAAACAAATATTTTTAAATGGTATGGAACGTCGCCGTTTTATGTTTGCGGCGGCGTTTTCCAATATGTTTTTATGAGGAGAAAGCCATGCGTAAATTAATTGTTCTTATCGGTATTTTTTTGTTGTATTCTTTTGCGGCAGCGGCCGACAATATCGAATACGGCTACAACTCCCGCGGCGAATACGTCCCGACCAAAATTGACGGCAAGCAGGTTGAGTACGGCTACAATTCCCGCGGCGAATACGTCCCGACCAAAGTCGGCGATGACAAGATTGATTACGGCTACAACTCCCGCGGCGAATATGTCCCGACCAAAGTCGGCGATGACAAGATTGATTACGGCTACAATTCGCGCGGCGAATACGTCCCAACCAAAGTCGGCAACGACAATATCGATTACGGCTACAACTCCCGCGGCGAATATGTCCCAACAAAAGTCGGCCGCAAAAACATCGGCTACGGTTACAACTCCCGCGGCGAGTATGTTCCGGTTGATTTAAAGTAATTTACCGTATTTATAAGCGCAAGCCTTCAAAACCGATAAATATGCTTTCGGAAGAACAAAATCGGACGGAAAAACATTATCTACCAAATGGTTGACATCATCGTCGGTTGCTACCGATTGCGGCACAAAATGTCGGCAAAAAGCATAACTTGCCGCCGCCAAGTCGCTCACATCATATCCGATGATTTTTAAGAGCTCTGCCACATCGTTTGTCGCCACTTTTGCCGCATTGTTGACATCATACCACAGCCCGATGCCTTTGGTTGCCAGATATTGCCACGGAAATGCCTTACCGGGGTCGGGTTTACGACTCGGAGCAATATCGGAATGCGCCACCACGTTGACGGCCGGAATCCGATAGTGCCGGATAATCTGACGACTCAATTTTATTAATTTTGCAATTTGCACCGGAGAATATGTATCTTGCCCCAAGGTGGGCGAACTCAATTCTATCCCGACCGAATATTGATTTAGCATTTTCATCCCGCGCCACTCGCTTTGTCCGGCGTGCCACGCACGTTTTTTTTCAGAAACAAGCTGTAACACTTTGCCGTCTGTATCTATGATATAATGCGAACTCAATTCACGCTCGCGCAAAACCTTAACCATATCGGCGGCAGAGTGCGCGCTGCAATGCAACACCAACGCCCTGACTTTGGCTCCGTGCGGACGTTCATCAAAATAAGGCAAAAATTCGCGAATAATTTTCATATTTTCTCCTAAAGGCAAATGCAGGAATATTGCAACGTAAATTTTCCGGATTATCGCGGCTGCTCAAATTGGTATTGAGTGACGTATATTTGCCGGCGGAAACTCCGCCCGCCGCACCGAAAAAGCAATGTTTTTCTTTATCAAGATTATCAGCCGTCCAACTCATTTTTTGCCTTAATAAATTGTCTTGTTCATTTTCTGATATTCATCAAACAACCGTAAACATTCCTCACGGTCAAGTTCATTGATTTCCATAATCGTCTTGTCGCAGCATTTATTTTCGATAAACCGATAGATAAAATCGTCGCGAAAGCCGATGGCTTCGGCATCTTGCGGCCGGCATCCGAAATAAACTTTTTTGATGTTGGCCCAAATAATTGCCGCCAAACACATCGGACAAGGATAAGCCGTGGTGTAGAGTACGCAATCGGATAAATCATAACTACCGATTTTTTTGCAGGCCGCGCGAATGGCATTGACTTCAGCGTGGGCAGTCGGGTCGTTATCACGCAGCACCGAATTGGACGCCACCGCCAAAATTTCACCTTTTTCATTAATGATTGCCGCTCCGAAAGGACCGCCGATATTTTCATTCATGGTTTTACGAGCGCGCTCAAGCGCCTGTTGCAATATTTCGTTCATTTTGCTTTTCCTTTTACACATTCACTTATCCAAAGTTTAACATTATCATCTTTATAAAAAGTAAAAGAAAGAAAAAAACCGCCGCACACGGCGACGGTTTTCGCGGGCAAAATGCCGAAATCATACGTGCACGATGCCGCGCATAAAGGCGTAGACGGCAAAGACGGCAATCAGCACCATAAAGCCGGCGATGATTCCCTCACCCACGGTAAAGGCGCACTCATCTTCGTCATGCTCTTTTTTGGCCCATATATATACCGGTATGCCGACCACCATAAAAATTACGGCAAGCAACAAATATTGCAAACCGGCGGCATAAATCAGCCACAAGGCATATCCCGCGCCGATAATGGCCGAAAACAGTGCTTGCGCGCGGCGGATATAAAAATTATTCGGATATTCGTGGTCTTCGCAGATTTTCCACAAATAAGCACAACTGGCAAAATATGCCGGCAAGACCATTACTCCGGTAATGCTGAGCATAGTGTTCCACGCGTTGCCGGCAAAATAAACGAGCAGCATAAACAACTGCATCAGCGCACTCGTTACCCACAATGAAACCGCCGGTGCCTTGTGTTCGTTTTCTTTGGCAAAGGCTGTCGGAAAAGTACCGTTGACAGCGGCCGCCTGCGGAATCTGCGCCGTTACCATTGTCCACGCCAACCAGCTGGTCAGCACCGAAATCAACAAGCCGATGTTCATCAGCCATGCGCCCCATTTGCCAACCAAAACTTCCAAAATTCCGGCCGTTGACGGGTTAGCGATTTTTGCCAGTTCACTCTGGTGCATTACACCATACGGCAAAATCGATAACAGCACATAAATAAGCAAACATCCGACAAAACCTAAAACCGTGGCATGTCCGACCGTCTGCGGAGATTTGGCATGTTTAGACATTACCACCGCGCCTTCAATACCGATAAACGCCCACAAAGTTACGAGCATGGTACTCTTGATTTGGGTTGATAAACTGCCGAGACCGGCGGAGCTGACGGTTTCGTTGCCCCAAAAATCAAACTCAAACATATTAAAACGAAACATAAACGCAATAATAACGATAAACAGCAGCAGCGGCACGAATGAGCGTCACGATACCGAGCTTACTGCCAAACACTGCACCGAATGCCAGCATTATCAGAAATACACCTGTTCCGCATACTGCACCCACTGCCATGCCCATGCTTTTATTTATACGTGCCGTTATATATCCTCCGCCCAATGCACCTATGCACAATGCAGCCATTGCAAAAGGCACTGTCATATTATACATGACTTTCTGCATTTTTACCATCACCGCTGCCCCGAACATCATAAATACCACTGTCAGCACTGCCCCCGCAATTATCCCGAATATCTCCGACTTTGCAATTTTCTTTATATTCAATTTG
>CACWUA010000028.1 GCA_902763905.1 uncultured Pseudomonadota bacterium
AGAAAACTATCCGCAGTTTTGTGCCAACTTTTGGGGCGGTTCGCCGGAAAATAACTATGGCTTCGGTGCTTCAAACATCAAGCAAAACATCGAAAACGTAACAAGTCAGCTCAACAACAGCGGATTTAATAATGGCGCAAATAACGGGCAAATCACTACCAATTCCGACTATACGGTCAATACCGAAAGCCTAGTCGGCAAACCAAGCAGTTATTTTCAGAATAACAACACTTTCGGTAGTGCTACGGGCAGAGCAATAGAAAACGCAGCCGATGCGATTACCGCGCCGAATACAACATCTTCACCGATTATGGAGCCGATAAATCGTTATCTGGCATCGGTATTACCTCAATATACAGCCCCAACCTCACTCGGGCAAAATATGGTACATACTAATGTTTCAAGTTATCCAAATGTAGAAAAAACTACATATGATCAATTTGTTCAATCTGATGCATATAATCAACTCCGTAATTTTCATATTCTACAAGAGGGATATGAAAGAACTATTGATGATAATGGAATGGTATTTCCTTATCCTGATATCAATGGGGATATTACAGGTTGTATAGGTCATAATATGAAAAATGACTTCAATACACATCCTTGGATTGATGTAACGAGCGGACAATCACTAAGTAAATCGCAAATGTTGTCAGCAGAAAAAAAGTTAAAAAGTTTACCAACGAATTTTAAGCCAGAATTATATGCAACCGAAACAAATGCAAGATTGCCGCAAGAATATTGTAGCGATTTGTATAATGAGGATATTGCGTCTCGTTGGAATACTCTAAATAAAGTCATTACTAATTGGTTACATATGTCACCGGAGATGCAAGCCGCAACAATGGATGTACATTTTACCGGAAATATGGAACCGAAGGATAGTTGGATGCTGGCTAAAAGAGCTGCCGAAAAAATGAATAAAAGGGATTATTGCGACAACCTACACCGCCTTGATAAAAGGCGTGATGATATAAAGAGACGTAACCAATGGGTTTCTGATATGTGTATGAAAGGAAAATTTTATAGATAAACTCGGAATCTTATTATGAATATTATTATGTTAATCATTTATTTTTCATTTGGTTTAAATTTCATTCCATTTAGAATACAACTGTCATTGGTGGTGTCTAAATAGCGATTGGGGCAGATTTTGTTGCATGAATCACTATTCCATCTGACATCAACGTATTGTTCGGTTTCGCATGAATAGCAAGTTCCATGAGCGTCCATTAGCGGTTTATCGAGCGGACAGTTAAGAATACTCGGAATGTTACCGCCTATTGCATAAAGGATGGTTCTGTTCGGGCATACATCACAATCAACATCAAAATTACACCATGTTTCAAGAGGAACAACCTTCTTTTCATCACACGAAAAACATTTTCCATCCCAACGTTTCAAAGGTTTATCGGGCGGACACGGTAAAACACATTCTCCACGATTCCATTGTTTAGAATAGATGTATTGACGATTTGAACATTTACGGCATTCAGTTTCTGAAATTGGAATGTTTTGGGTTTCATTACAAGAAAAACACTCATTTTCATAAAATAACGGCTCACTCGGCGAACATTGATTATTATTGATGAGTAACATGAGCCATCGCTGTGGCGATATGGTTTATCATCAGGGCATTGTTTCAAAAAACAGAACTTCCGAGAGTAATAACCGCTACCCTCATGCAAAACATCTCGGTTAGGGCATACCGACGTGCAATTCACATCATATCCCACTTCAAAAGCATAAGGTGTGTTGCAAGAAATACATTTGTTATATATAATGAAATCACAATCCTTAAAACTATTATCTTCCGCCCGAGCATTTGCGCCTAAACTCAAACAAAGTCCTAAAATCAAAACCAACTTTTTCATTTTAATGCTCCCTAAAATTGTAATTATAATAAAATATATATCAGAAAAGTCAACAAAGGATTATCCTTAACCGATACAAACTTTTGGGGAGGAACGTCTGAAAATAACTATGGCTTCGGCACTTCAAACATTAAGCAAAATATCGAAAACGTTACAAATCGGCTTAATAACAACACAAATAACGGGCAAGTTTTTGCAAATTCTGACTATACCATTAACACCGAAAGTTTAGTTGGCAAACCGAGCAGTTATTTTCAAAACAGTAACTCTGTTTTTGCAAATAACAATACCAGCAATTTGGGAAATAATAACACAAGCAGCACCAATACAACGATTGGGCAACCGAGCAACAAGATACAATGTGACAAATGATATTTTTGCTGAGAATGCTTGGTATTTCAGAAACGCTTTGGTTCGAGCAAATTATACGGATTTGAAGAACGATATACACTCAACAACCGAATATTTAGAGTTGTTTTTGGAAAATCTGTTGCTGAATAAAGGCCATAAACTACTTAACCGTACAATGCATATAAACTATGTTTCAAATGAAAAAGTAGACATTGAAAGCCCAAAAGTAGACATTCAAGCATCAAAAGTAGACATTGAAAGTCTATGCAAAGAAAAGTTACCTAACATTTCAGCCAAATCAATTGGTCATATCTTGAAAATTTATGAAGCGTATGGAAGTACCAACCATTTTGGACGTTCTGACGTAATTGAAAAAATAAAAGTCAAGCCGGCAACGGCATCAAAATTTATTAAACTTCTTTTAGATAACCAAATTATTAAACCCGTCCAAGGTCATGGCAAAGGCAAATATGTCTTTGTGATTTAAGTATTAAATACCTTTACTCTTTGCCTAATAACCAATCAAGCACATTTAAGCGCTTTATACCATCATTTTCACCAGAACCATAATCCATCGTCAATAAAAACTTCGGATAATTATCCTCGATAGCTTTAAGTGGTGCGAGTTCTCGCTCCAAAAGCTCTGTTCCTATTACATTCAGCGCAACTTGGTAATATTCGACAATACCACCACTCTTTTTAGCCACGAAATCAACTTCAACTAGCTTATTGCCTTTATGAATTTTACCAACTGTAACCTCATAGCCCCGGCGTATTAATTCAAGGTACACTACATTTTCAAGAATATGACCTGCATCCATATCCTTCATACCGATTAAAGCTGTTCTTAAGCCAATATCAGCAACATAATACTTCGAATTGCTATCAAGATACTGCTTACCTTTAATATCGTAACGATCGCATTTATACATCAAGAAGCTATCGAGCAGACCTTCAATAATTCTATCTATCGTTGGTACAGAGATTTTATGCCCCCCAGCACTCAATCCACGCTCAATATTGCGGACAGACGTTTCATTACCAATATTATCAAACATATATTTAACCACAGAATCAAGCTTGTTCGTATCAGCTATATTAAAACGTTTCACAATATCCTTCTGAACTGTATTCAAATAAACTGTATCATGCAAATAGTCGCTGATATGTTGACGATCCGATATCATTTTTAATGTTTGAGGAAAACCACTCTCATGGATGTAGTTGGAATATAACTTAAATAAATCAACCAAAATGCTAGGTGTCTTACCATCAAGCGATTTTTCAGAAACTAAAGTTTGAGATTGTATGAATGCTTCGTGATATTCCTTAAACGATAACGGTTGCATTTTAATTTCAACATAACGACCACCTAAGGAATTGGCCAAATCAGAAGAGAACATATACGCATTGGAACCAGTCAAATATACATCAACATTTTTCTGCAAACGTAACGTATTGGCGACTTTTTGCCAACCTATTAATAGTTGGACTTCATCAATAAAAACAAAGTTCATTTTTTGCGGATTTAATTTTGCTAAAATGTAATCAAGCAGCTTTTCATAACCAACAAGAAAATGCTCGCTGTTTTCGGTTAGACCTATTTTTTGAGTTTGTATAAGATCGTCCAGAACAACACTAACAATCTGAATGTCATCGGCAATTTTATCAGATTGTAGGCGCCTTTGAAACAGCTCCAACAATTTCGACTTGCCGCAGCGTCGAACACCAGTAACTATTTTAATCAAATCATTTTGGCCTTGCCAAGCTTTTAGTTGACGTATATATTCAGGTCTATCCATTAATGTTTCTGTTGTCATTTTCGCTCTCCTTTAATGTTAATTATAATTAACAAAATTAAAAAAGTCAATGTTTTTGTTAAATGTAATTTACAATTTTAAATATTTTAGTATTTTGGTTAAGCGTATTTTACAATTTTTGCATAGTTTGCAAGATAATGATCAAGGCTATGTTTTTATGTAAAAAAGCAATACCATTGCAGATTTGCATAAAAGATAACTTTTCGATAAGATGCTATTCAATAAACAATTTACTTAAATCTGCAAAAAAGGATAAAGCATCATCATATTTAATGCGTTCGGATAGTAGATTGTTCATAGCTTATTTCTCTTCCATTATATGATATTGTTCTAGATATTCTTTTATTAACACCAATACGCAAACCGGTAGGAATCTGAGTAGATTTTCCTGAATTATAATCCTGTTCTGCTTTAGATGGAAATATTTTCACCTTTAACTTTTTTAATGCCTGTTTAGCGATGGTAATAAAATCAGTTTCCAGAATACGTTTACCGGTTAATTTAGATTCTTTTGTTTTAGCAAATATACCTTGTCCAATTTTGATAAGAAATTGTTCTTTCACCATTTTTCTTAATACACGTCCAACCTGATCTCTATCGCTTAAATCATAGAAATCAGATAAAATAAATGCAGATACCTTACTCTTATTAATACGATATCTCATTTTAGCTTCTAACGTATTACCAACTGGCATATATGTATCCTTTTACAAAAACACGACAATATATAATGTAAATATACGACATTTTATTTTAAAAGTAAATAGATAAAATGCAGTAAATAAAAGAATTTTGATATATCTTATGATAATTACGAAATTATAATTACTATATAAATGAAATTATTTAGCATACAAACTACACCATTTATACAAATAACCTAAGATATGTTAATTATGCATCATTCAATAATTCTGTAGACAATTCTTTGTTGAAACCATATTTTCTACTTAATTTATGATTTTGTTATAAAAAGTAGATATTCAATTTATTGAGTAAAAGTTCTGGAATCCCGATATATAGCCATTTACAAAGGGAATAATATCTATTAAAATTCATTATATAGCAAAAAATATTCACTAATAACGGTTCAAAAAGAAACAATGAAAGTTCGCATTATATCAGATTTACATTTGGAAATAAATTCAGGGCATCCGTTTAGATTAGATGATACCGAAACATTTACTGTAATCTGCGGAGATATATCCGGATATTATGAAGAAACTTCACGGTGGCTAAAGAAAAATGTCAAAAATGGTGTGTTTGTCAGCGGAAATCATATTGTTTATAATGAAAGTAAACATTCTTTGCAGTATTTTATGAACCAATTTGAACGAAATTATCCGCTTTCTGCATCATTGTCATATTTGAATAACACTTACAAGATCGTGAATGATATAGTGTTTGTCGGCGGAACGCTATGGACGGATTACAAATTATTGAACAAAGATGCTCAAGATATGTATATGTGGTATGCAACTCGTAATTTAAATGATTTTCGCTATGGCAAATTTAATTCGGATTATAACAAAGAAAAAGAGGATACGCGGTTATTGAGAAGATTACAACCTGAAGACTGTGCCAAGATGTTTCAACAGACGGTAGAGGCGATTGATGCTGTATGCAAAAAGTTCCCGGATAAGAAAATTGTTGTAATCACACATCATGCTCCGAGTATGATGTCGGTGCCAAGAGAATACAAGAACGACGAAACAACACCATGCTACGCCAGTAATTTAGAAGATTTTATATTGGATCGACCGAATATAAAGCTGTGGTGTCACGGACATATACATCAAGCCAGCGACTATGAAATCGGCGATTGCCGTGTCGTATGCAATCCGAGAGGATATGTGAAATATGGTGAACCTTGTGGATTTAATCCCAATTTAGTAATAGAAGTGGAATAAGCATACTTATTTGCTTTTTGTGCGGCATAAAATGATTTTCAAGCAAATTTTATCAACAGGCGATTCGCCGACGATTCGTGCTTTCTGCCTCAAAAATTACCGTTTTGTTGTTTGGTTATCGCCACTCCAATCGTCATGTGACCGGGAAAATGCGTGTGACCAGCGTGTTACCGGAGGGATTTTGCGGTTAGGCAAAAATTTTAAAAATAAAAAATCCCTGTAAAAACAGGGAGTTAATTGGCGCGCCCGGCGGGACTCGAACTCACAACCTTCTGATCCGTAGTCAGATGCTCTATCCAATTAAGCTACGGGCGCATTAACAGGTACGTTCTTATATCAAATTCTTTTTAAATGCAAGCATTATTTTTTATTTTTTTACACAATTTTATAAATTTCTACCATTCAATATAATATTCATCTGTTTTTTCGTATTAATTTTTAAAATCGACATCACTTCCGGATATTCAAATACCCTGACAAAATCTTTATAAATCTCTGGATTATATCTTACAGGTAAAATCAGTAATGTATGTCCGCTATTATCTCTCTTGCTCACATTTTTACCTTTGGCGGCAAATATATTTAAAGCGAAAGATCGCTAAACGTTCGGACCTGTGCTTAGCGAGTGATGACAGTGTTTTCATATACATAAAATCAATAAATTTGTTTAATAGAAGTTAAATTTTTATACTACAAGTGTAATATTTCCGAAAAAATAAAAAATCACTCCGTTATGTTGCAAACGGAGTAATTTTTTAAGCTTTCATATCATAGTCAGCTTTGAGTTTAAGCAACCACGCTTTGATAATTTTATCCATTTTACCACCTTCGGTGTAATCCGCCGGAGCAATGTTATCAACCCGACGCTCTCGGAGCAACTTTTGAGCATGTGCACTGCCGGTTTTGGTATGCTGGCGATATACGGCAAATGCTTGTCCGCCGAATTTACGTAAGGTTGCCATGCAAGGTACATCGGTTAAACCGTCGCCGACATAAAGCATTTGACTGAACGACATAACCCGCTGTTCAGGCGGAACCTTTTCATTTACGGCCATATCGGTTTCATCAAGGCATCCTTTGCTGATGCGGTACAAATATTGAGTTTTAGTCGTGTAATTGACGACCTGAGCCGGCCAAAAAGGTACACCGTTGGCGTCATACATGAATGAGCACGCATAAATACGTGTAAACTCTTTACTGATGGGTAAACCGCTGACAATTTCTTTCAAGCCGGAAGAGAGCAGGTAATGCTGCAATTCAATACCGTTTTTCTTAGCAAACGCATTTATACGCTTAAACCAAGTTTCAACTCCGTTGAATAGCGGGATATCTTTGCCGTATTCCCGCAAATCTTCTTTACGAAAAGAGATGTGTTTGGCCCTTGCTTCTTCAAGCATAACACGCATATAACATGAATTTTTGTCGGCATGCTGACGTTGCGAGAGAGCATCGGATTTTTTCCAAAAACTCTGCGGAGTGGTTTTGAGCGCACGCATAAAACCATACTCTTGCATATTACCTGGAGCGAGAGTGCCGTCAAAATCATAGCAGATAGCTGCTTTAAACAATGTTTTCTTCATAATGGTTTCTTAAATATTTTTTGTTTGATTGTAATATACATGTAAGCATTGCCGAGAGTCAAGAAAAATTTGTCTATACTTATCACAGCGCGGTATAAGCGGAAAAATGCTTGACTTAAAGGTGAACAAAAGGCTAAAAATAACAAAGGAGAATGATAATGGCTTATTGCAATTGGGGTAAATCTTCGGAATTGAATATAAGATATCATGATGAAGAATGGGGCGTCCCGATACATGATGATATTCGGCAGTTTGAATATTTAATGCTGGAAGTTATGCAATGCGGTTTGAATTGGCAAATAATAATCAATAAACGAGAGATTTTTCGTAAATGTTTTGATGGTTTTGATTTCGATAAAATTGCTACATACACAGAAGAAGATGCGGCAAGGATATTAAATACCGCCGGTATGATAAAAAGTCCTCGCAAAATAGCGGCAATTATTCATAATGCGCAATGCTTTCAGAGGATTCGCGCCAGATTCGGGAGTTTTGACGCTTATTTATGGAATTATTCCGGCGGTAAAACAATCTTATACGATAAACACAAAGACGGTTATATTCCGGTCAGTAACGGCTTGTCGGCTTTAATCAGCAAAGATTTGAAAAAGCGCGGATTCAAATATATGGGCGCTATTACCATATATTCGCATTTGCAAGCATGCGGTATTATTAACGATCACGATAAAAGTTGTTCGCGCTATCACTACATTATCGACAATTTTCCGACTGTCAGCAAACGAACCGATGACGAAAAACAAGTGCACTGCTATAAATAAAATAAGTTGATAAAATATAAAAATACAATCAAGATACTATGCGCTTTCAAGAAGATGTTGTTAAAATGTGTTTTAACTTGATATTTTGACACTGAGTGTGCATAATAAAAAAAATTTATTGTTACAGGAAGTGTGCTATGAAGGGAATTTTACTCGCAGGCGGGAGCGGAAGTCGCCTATATCCGCTTACAAAAACCGTTTCCAAGCAATTGCTGCCGGTTTATGATAAGCCGATGATTTATTATCCGCTTTCGACATTGATGTTGTTCGGGATAAAAGATATTTTGATTATTTCCACTCCGCAAGATACACCGAATATTGAAAAATTGTTCGGCGACGGTAAAATGCTCGGGCTCAATATAAGTTATGCCGTACAAAATGAGCCTAAAGGGATTGCGCAGGCGTTTACCATCGGTGCGGATTTCGTTGGCAATGATGATGTGTGCCTGATTTTGGGTGATAACATCTTTTATATGGGACAGCAATTCCACAGTTTTAAGGAAGAAGTAAAAAACAATTGCGGCAAACGTGCCACGATTTTTGCCCATCACGTTTCCGATCCGGAACGTTTCGGTGTGGTGGAATTTGATAAGGACAATCATGTGCTGTCGATTGAAGAAAAACCGAAACAGCCGAAGTCAAATTATGCCTCGGTTGGGTTGTATTTTTATCCGGCCGATGTGGTGGAAAAAGCGCGCAACTTAAAGCCTTCGGCGCGCGGAGAGTTGGAAATTACCGATTTAAACAATCTTTATTTGCAAGAAAAACGCTTGAATGTGGTGGTAATGCCGCGCGGCAATGCTTGGCTTGATGCCGGTACGCCGGACAGCCTGATGGATGCCGGACAGTTTGTGCAGATTATCGAAAAGCGGCAGGGTTTGAAAATCGCCTGTATTGAAGAAATCGCTTATCGTCGCGGCTTTATGAGCGACGAGCAAATGTTGGCACTGATTGAGTCATTGAAAGACAGCAACTATAAAAAATATCTGCAAAAGGTATATGAGGAAAAACATGAGTTTTAATTTTATCAAAACGGAAATAGAAGGTGTTTATATCATAGAACCGCAGATTTTTGAAGATGCGCGCGGCTATTTTTTTGAGAGTTATAATGAGGCGGAGTTCATCAAAAACGGCATAACCAACCGTTTTATTCAGGATAATCAATCCAAATCAAGCTACGGAGTAATCCGCGGATTGCATTGTCAGCTCGGTGAACACAGTCAGGCCAAACTGGTGCGGGTATTGCAAGGTAAGGTATTGGATGTGGCGGTAGATATTCGTAAAGATTCGCCGACATTCGGTAAATATGTGGCGGTGGAATTATCGGCGGAAAATCAGCGTCAGTTGTTTATTCCGCGACATTTTTTGCACGGATTTTCGGTGCTCTCCGCAACCGCAGTATTTGCTTATAAAGTTGATAATTTATATTGCAAAGAAGCCGAGTTCGGTATACGTTACGATGATCCGCAAATCGGGGTGGATTGGCGAGTTCCGGCCAATAAGGTGCTGACTTCGGAAAAAGACAGAAGCGCGAAAGGGTTGAAAGATGTTCCTGATAACGGGTAGTAACGGTCAGCTCGGAACAGAACTTGCAAAGTTGCTGCCGCAAGCGCTTTTGACGGACGTTGCCGATTTGGACATTACCGATGAGGCGGCAGTTAGGGCGTATGTTGCCGAACATAATGTCGATACCATCATTAACTGCGCGGCATATACGGCGGTAGATAAGGCCGAAGATGATGAGATTTCGGCGGCAAAAATCAATATTGACGGACCGCGTAATTTAGCAAAGTCGGGCGCCAAAATAATTCATATTTCCACCGATTATGTGTTTGACGGTTTGGGGCATAAGCCGTATCAGCCGGAAGATGCAGCGCATCCGGTTTCGGTTTACGGGCGCACTAAATTGGCAGGCGAGCAAGAAGTTTTGCAATATGCTAAAGAAGCGGTGGTTATTCGTACGGCATGGCTCTATTCGCCGTATGGCAACAATTTTATGAAAACCATGCGCCGTTTGGGGGCAGAACGCGAGAGTTTGAATGTAGTGGCCGATCAAATCGGTACACCGACTTATGCCGCAAATTTGGCGGCGGCGATTGTGCGAATTTTGCCGCAGATGAACGCCGAAAATAAAGGTGTGTACCATTTTACAAATGAGGGAGTATGTTCTTGGTACGATTTTGCCCGAAAAATTATGGAGCTGTCGGAACTTAAATGCAATGTCAATCCCATATCTTCGGCCGAATATCCGACAAAGGCGTTTCGTCCATTTTACAGCGTATTGGATAAAAGCAAAATCAAACAAACGTTCGGTGTTGAAATAGAACATTGGGAGGAAGGACTAAAACAATGCTTAAAACAATTATGATTACCGGCGGCGCCGGATTTATCGGCTCCAACTTTGTGCCGTATTTTTGCGCAAAATATCCGCAATATCAAATAATTAATGTTGATAAACTGACTTATGCCGGCAATTTGGATAATTTGCGCGAATGTGAAAATATGCCGAATTATACTTTTATTGAGGCAGATATTTGCGATGCCGAAAAAATGGATGAATTGTTTGAAAAATACGATATTCGCGGTGTGATTCATTTTGCGGCGGAAAGCCATGTTGATAATTCGATTAAAGGACCGCGTGCGTTTATCAACACCAACATCATCGGCACGTTCAATTTGCTTGAAGCTGCGCGCAAACATTGGATGGAAGCGCCGAATAAGTTTAAATCGGGCTATGAGAATTGTCGTTTTCACCATATTTCCACCGATGAGGTGTATGGTGCACTCGGTGCCGAGGGATTTTTCCGCGAAACCACGCCGTATGCGCCGAATTCGCCATATTCCGCCAGCAAGGCAAGTTCGGACTTTTTGGTGCGCGCTTATCATCATACTTTTGGGATGAACGTGACTACTTCAAACTGCTCGAATAACTACGGACCGAAGCAACATCACGAAAAACTGATTCCGCATATTATTGCCAAGGCGTTGGCGGAAGAACCGCTGCCGATTTACGGCAAGGGCGAAAACGTGCGCGACTGGTTGTATGTTTTGGACCATTGTAAGGCGATTGATTTGATATTCCATACCGGAAAGGCCGGAGAAACCTATAATGTCGGCGGCAACAACGAACGCAGCAACATCGTAATCGTTAAGAAAATTTGCGCTTTGCTGGATGAACGCAGACCGCGCACCGGCGGCAAAAAATATGCCGAATTGATTACATTTGTAGCAGACCGAGCCGGACACGATTTTCGTTATGCCATTGACGCTTCCAAGCTGACTAATGAACTCGGCTGGCATCCGGATGAAAATTTTGAAACCGGTATTGTCAAAACGGTTGATTGGTATTTGCAACACAAATAATTTATATGGGGACTAAAAAAGTGATAAAATTCAATAATCCTGTATTTACCGAACATTCCGAAAAATATATTGCCGACGCTTTTGCGCAAAAACATGTTTCCGGCGACGGTAAATATACCAAATTATGCAACGAGTATATGCGTAATAAATTAGATTGTCGCGAAGCGTTGTTGACGCTTTCCGGTACTGCTGCGCTGGAAATGGCGGCGATTTTGGCTGATTTGCAGCCGGGCGACGAAGTTATTATGCCGTCATATACTTTTTGTTCTACGGCTAATGCGTTTGTGTTGCAGGGAGCCGTACCGGTGTTTGTCGACATCAGACCGGATACGCTTAATTTGGACGAACAAAAAATTGAAGCAGCGATTACCCCGAAAACCAGAGCGATTGTGCCGGTGCACTATGCCGGTGTGGCTTGTGAGATGGATACCATAAATGCGATTGCCAAAAAGCACAATCTGCTGGTGATTGAAGATGCGGCGCAGGCTTTTGATGCATATTACAAAGGGCGTCCGCTCGGCATTTGCGGTGATATGGGCTGTTTTTCGTTCCACGAAACCAAAAATATTATGGCGGGCGAGGGCGGTTTGTTTGTGACAAACAATGCCGAATTGGCGGAACGTGCCGAGATTGTGCGTGAAAAAGGCACCAATCGCAGCAAATTTTTCCGCGGTCAGGTGGATAAATATACATGGGTGGATAAAGGCTCATCGTATTTGCCGAGCGATATTGTGGCGGCTTATTTGTATTCGGTGTTGGAGATTGCAGATGATATTCAGGCTAAACGCCGAAAAATTTGGCAACGCTATTATGAGGCTTTTGCCGGTGCTGAAACAGCTGAAAAAATTCATCGTCCGATTATTCCGGCGGAATGCTCCAATAATGCGCATATGTTTTATTTGTTGTTTAATAATCTGCCAGCGCGTACGGCCTTTATAGCTTATTTGAAAGAACATGATGTGATGGCGCCTTTTCACTATATTCCGCTGCATTCGTCTCCTGCAGGGCAAAAGTTTTGTCGTACACCGTATGAAATGCCGATAACGGATAAAGTGTCCGAAACATTGGTGCGCTTGCCGCTTTATTATGATTTATCGGAACAGGAGCAAAATAAGGTTATTGATATTTGTATGGAATTTATGGGGAAATTATGAATATTATAGAAATAACGGACGGCAACCTTAAAATATGCGGCTGGAATGCATTGCGCATAAGGTATAAAAAAGAGAATACTCGTTTTTATGCTTTGGGATTACCGTTGTTTAAGATTAAAAATGATTTTGATGAAGTGCGGGCGGATTTTGCAAAAAACAAAAGCTTTGACGTTAGCAACTTAGATAAACGTATTGATGATATCATATCAACATATCAAGATGTTAAAGGATGTACTATAAATCCGAGACGGATTGCTTTTATGGCAACAAAAATTTATGACATGGGCGGACATACCAAATGGATGCGCGATATGCAAAAAACTTTGGCATCTCAATATGAAGAGACGTTGTTTCTCACTACAACCGAAACTTCACGCAAGGCGGCTCCGCAGACGTTGGCATATTTGCAAAAAATCTCTAAAATTAAGACTTTTAAGCAATTTTCGTGTTCTTATGAGAAAAATGTGCGCGAAATTTATGATAGTATTACAGACTATGCTCCGCAGGCGATTTTTGTGTTTATTCATACCGATGATGCTGTGGCAACAGCAGTTTTGGCGTTATTGAAACGGTATACAGATATCAAGATATTTTTTGTTAATCACGCTACACATCGGCCGGCGCTTGCTATGTCTTTTGCCGATTTGGTGCTGGAAGAAACGCCGAGTTCGGCTTATGTTACGCAAAAACTGCGGAAAATTCCGCAAACGCATATTGTCGGGCTGATTTCCAAGCCGGAAGAAGAAAACCCTCAGTTCAGTGCCGAGGAAATTGCCGATATGCGCCAGAAAATGGGTATTCCGCAAGGCAAGTTATGTACTATGTCGGGAGCGGCCAGTTATAAGTTTTTTGATACCGACAATAGCTCGCGCTATTTTGAAATGGTGGCAAAATTGCTGACCGAGCATCCGGACTTGTATCACGTGGTAATTACCGAAATGCGGGATTTTGAGGCGGAATTTGTGCAAAAAATGTTTGCCGATTCGCCGGTCAAAGAGCGTCTTATTTTGTTGCCGTATCAAAAAAATTATGAACTGGCGTTCAAGTGTGCGGATTTGTTTATTGACAGTTTCCCGATGTCTTCGGCATTGGCATTTATTGATTTAATGCGGCTTAAGGTGCCGTATGTGGTAAAAATCAACACCGAAAATGCCGCGCTTTCTTTCCACGAATATCAGGCTCCGGATTTTCCGTACATGTACGAAACAGTCGAGCAGATGTATGCCGGCATAGAGGAGTTGTTGGCTGACGAAACAAAGCGTTTGGCGATGACGGAGAAAAATTATCGGCATTATCTTGATAAATATGAGCCCAAGGCTGCGGAAAAGATTTTGCAAAAAGTTATAAATTGCACCAATTACTCAAGTTTGTATGATAATCTTGAAAGCTGTGCGCATTACGCGCTGAATTTTGATGATATGTAGTTTTTAATGTTGTAAGGAAAGCCCTTTGCTTCTAGCATTTGTGGCAGCACTTTGTGCGATAAATGGCTATAATCATTAAACTAAATATGCGGCAATCAGTGGTTCAAAAGCCTGCCGAGCCGCGGCATAAGCATCTTTCTTAAAGTCAACAACAGAGCTGCATGCAGTCCTAAAATCACTCCATTTATAATCGCAAAATTCGGCTTCTTTTGTTTGCAGATTTATCTCAGTGTCGTTACCGCCGAAATAACACAGAGACCAATAAATATCTTGGCCGATGTTATTAAATCCTCTTTTTTGCATAGATGCGATAATTTGTGGCGGGAAGGTATAGCGAGCAGGGGATTTTAGAGATTTTATCAGAAGCACATCGGTAAGTGAAGTTTCTTCTTTTAACTCTCGTAATGCAGCCTGAGCCACAGTTTCTCCCTCTTCTATGCCGCCTTGCGGAAACTGCCATGCCTCTGCCACATCATTGCGCTTGCACAAAAGCACTTGACGATGCTTATTAAACACAACAATTCCCGCATTACGGCGATAAATTTCAGACATTAATTCTGTCCTTCTGCCTTGCTTTTTGTTGTGGTATCGGTTGTTTTGCCGGAGGCTGAAATACTATCATTTTGGCCATAAATATACAGTGCCTTAACCAAATCCAACGCGCGCACCAATTGATAATCCTTTTTATCATCTGCTTTTTTATCGTCAGATTTTTGTTTTTTGGCATTGTCATTGGCTTGTTCGTTTTTGAGCGCACCTTTCAAATCAGCTTCGCTCAGGTTGTACGCAGTTGATTCTATTTCTTCCAATTTGGCCTGTTTAACATTTACATCAGGCTCGATACCTTTGGCTTGAATGGAGCGGCCGGAAGGTGTGTAATAGCGCGCGGTTGTAATACGCATTGCTGCGTTGTTACGCAGTGGAATAACGGTTTGTACGGAACCTTTACCGAATGATTTTTCGCCCAAAATAACGGCACGATGATGATCTTGTAATGCTCCGGATAAAATTTCCGCTGCCGAGGCTGAACCCTCATTTATCATAACCACAATCGGTAATCCCTTAGCAATGTCGCCGGCCGTTGCCGAATATTTTATGGTGTCTTCTTCATTACGTGAGCGAGTAGAAACAATTTCTCCCTGTTCCAAAAACAAATCGGAAACCTTAACCGCCTGATCAAGTAAACCGCCGGGATTGTTGCGCACATCAATAACAATACCCGAGAGTTTATTCTTAAGCTCTTTTTGCGCATTTTTTATTGCTTTGGAAATATCTTCATCAATATCTTCACTGAATGATGAAATACGAATGTATAATATATCTTTATTTTTCAGTTCGCTTTTTACCGATTGTATCTTAATTTCATCGCGGGTTAAAGTAACTTCGAACGGTTTAGCGTTAATGCGGCGGATGGAAATTTTGACTTTGGTGCCGACTTTACCACGAAGCTTGCTGACAACTTCGTTTAAGGTTAACCCGATGACGGTTTCACCATCAATATCGGTAATGTAGTCGCCGGCTTTCAGTCCTGCTTTGGCTGCCGGAGTATCATCAATCGGCGAAATAATTTTTACAATGCCGTTTTCCATAGTTATTTCTATACCCAAACCGCCGAATTTACCACTGGTTTGTTCGTGCATATACTTATAGTCCTGCTCGTTCAGATAACTTGAATGCGGATCAAGAGAAGTAAGCATTCCGTTCAATGCCGCTTCAATCAATTTTTTATCCGAAATATCCTCAACATAAGAAACTTTTGTTCGTTCCATAACCTCACCGAAAATGTTCAGCAATTCATAAGTATTTATTTGTTCTTCCTTGGTATCGGTTTTGGAAAAAGCAGAGGTTGTCAATAAGCAACCGGCCAGAGTATAAATTAAAAACGATTTTTTTAGCATAATATTATTCCTTTAGTTTGTTGAGAGCCAATCAGACGGGTTTACCGGATGATTGTTTTTTCTGATTTCCATGTGTAATTTCATTGTGCCGCTGGTAGGCATAGTTCCTACCGGTTCTCCTGCCAAAAGTGTTTGCCCGACTTCGGCATCGGTATCACCCATACCGCTCAATAAAGAGGTATAGCCGTCGCCGTGGTCTATAATAACCAAATTGGCAAAATTCTTAAACGGACCGGCAAAAATAACAGTACCGTCATAAGGAGCAATAACTTGAGCTCGTACGGCTGTTTTGATATCAATTCCGTTGGATTCTACACCTTTGGAAAGTTCTTGCTTAAATGCAGTTACAATCGGTCCGCGTGCCGGTCGGGAGAGCTTGCCTTTAGCCAAAGCAAAATTAGTTGAACCCTGCGGTTTATAAGCATCATGGCGTTCTTTGCGTAAATCGTCGGCAGCGCGCTGACGTGCTAAACGTTCTTTCTCTTCCATTTGTTTGCGCTGTAATTCTTTTTGTTTTTCGAGTTTATCCAACAAATCGCGCAAACCGCTGGCCTGAGCTGCCAATTGTTCTGCTCGTTGCTTTGCTTCTTTGCTTTGTGATGAAATCTGACTGTACATTTTGCTTTTTTGCTTTGAAAGTTCTTTCATTTCATCATGTTGTTGAGCTAATTGTTGATTTTCAAATTCCAAATCTTGCAGTCGCTTGGCAATTTCAGCTCTTTGTGAGTTGATATCCTCAATACCCAAACGAATACTTTCAGCTCTATCCTTTAAAGCATGCACGCTGCTACGTAATAATATACTGCTGCGCATAACCTCTACCGGCGACAAAGGTTGAGCTAAGACAGCTTCAGACGGACGTAATGCAAGATTTTGCAACGCTGAAAGAGTATTTATCAAGATTCCGTGATCAATGTTAAAGGCTGCTTCGGACTCACTCAAATGTTTTTGCAATAATTCTAATTCTTCTTGCTTTTTGCGTACTTCATCTTCGCCGTTTTGAATTTTTTTTGCCGCCGCAATCATTTTTTGATTTACACCGTTCAGCTCACCTTTAATTTTCTGAGCTTTAGCCTCGAGTTCTGCTCTTTCTTTGGAGGCTTTTTTAGCTGCGGCTTCCGCTTTGGCAACTTCTGCCGCGGATATCGAGGTTTTGGATGAAGCCGGAGCGGCAGACGCTTCATACGCTGCAAGCGCAGAAAAAGCAAATAAAGCGTAGAATAGTGCGTTTTTAATCATTATCGTCCTTATTTTTCCAAAAGAGAGTTGCCAGTCATTTCCGAGGCTTTAGGTATACCCAGCAAATCAAGCAGCGTTGGGGCAATATCGGCCAAGCGCCCGTCTTTCATTCCCTTAACTTTTGCCGGAGCATTATATAAGACAGCCTGAACTTTACCCACGGTGTGTGCAGTATATGGCTGTCCTGTGACTTCGTCCGTCATTTTTTCGACGTTGCCGTGATCGGCAGTAACCAGCAAGACACCATTAACTGCTTTAATGGCGCGCATCACCCGTTCCAACGATTCGTCTACGGCGGCAACCGCTTTCAATGCCGCGCTCATAACGCCGGTGTGTCCGACCATATCGCCGTTGGCAAAATTGCAAATAATTGTATCATACTTTTGGCTTTCAATTGCCTCTACCAATTTATCTGTTACTTCATATAAGCTCATTTCCGGCTTAAGATCATATGTGGCGACTTTGGGACTGTTTATCAAAATTCTGTCTTCACCTTCAAACATACGCTCTTCGCCGCCGTTAAAGAAAAAAGTAACATGGGCATATTTTTCGGTTTCGGCAATACGCAGCTGTTTCATTTTGTTGTCGGCAATAATCTCACCGTAAATATTTTTAAGCGCTTCCGGAGCAAAAATAGTCTTCATAAAGCGGTTATGATCCACCGAATATTCCGTCATTCCGACGCTCAATGCAAATTTTATGATTTTGCTGCGGACAAAACCGTTAAAATCCGCATCTGACAGTGCATACAAAATTTCACGGGCACGATCGGCACGGAAGTTTGCCATCAAAACGACATCACCGTCAACGGCTCCGGCATAATCCCCGATAACACACGGAACCACAAACTCATCGGTAACACCGGCCGCATAAGATGCACTTATTGCCCCATCAACCGAAGCATAACGCTTACCGTCTGCCGAAATAATGTTGTTATATGCCAACTCAACACGATCCCAACGTTTATCTCTGTCCATAGCATAAAAACGACCGGAAAGAGTTGTAATTTTGACATGCGGCATATCTTTTACGGCTTCTTCAAATGCGCGCAGAAAATTTTGAGCCGAAGACGGCGGCGTATCACGTCCGTCTAAGAAAGCATGCACAGCAACATTAATGCCGTTTTTATTTAATATATCACAAAGGGCAACAATATGCGCCTGATGCGAATGGACACCACCCGGCGACATTAAGCCCATTAAGTGACAGGTTTTACCGCTTTGTTTAAGTGTGTTTATCAGTTCAACCACTACCGGATTTTGCTCCAACGTATGATTTTCTATAGCCTGATCTATTTTCGGTAAATCTTGCATTACAATACGTCCGGCGCCCAAATTGGTGTGTCCGACTTCAGAATTACCCATTTGCCCTTTCGGCAAGCCCACATCTAATCCGGATGTTTCAATAAAGGAGTGCGGACATGTCTTTAAAAGATAGTGCCAATTAGGGGTTTCTCCGTTTTCAATGGCGTTATCAGGTGTTATTTTCTCGCGATATCCCCAACCGTCCAAAATTAGTAACATAACCGGTTTTTGCATTCTTTTTCCTTTCTTTGATTTGAAAAACACTGTTAAATTGCACTTATTATATATAATAAAACAAAATTTAAAAGACATCTGCTTTTTTCTGTTCATAAATTAAAACAAAAGATATAAGGAAACACAAATGAAAAAATATCTGTTTTTGATTGTGCTCTGCGCGGTTGCCAAAGTTGCTGCCGCCGGAGAGTATGTTTATAACTACGGAGCAACCGGTTTCGGATTTTACGGATACAGTGATTATGCCGATTCGTATAGTTCACGCTACAAACATTATCATACTCCGGTTGCCGCAGAAGTATCCGGTTCGGTCGGTTATCGTTTCGATAACGATGATGAGTTGAGCTTTAATTTAGATACCCAAATTGCCGGTGGTAAAGAAATAGAGGATTATAACCACGGTAAATGGGGTGAAAATCTATATGCGTCATATAATTCAGAGCGTTACGGAGATTTTACGGTAGGACAGGTATATAATGCCGCATATCAAATGGCAGTCGGTGCGCCGATGGTCGGAATATGGCGTGTCAATAATTCTCAGGTGACCGACTTTATTGCCAATCCGAATTGGCAACGCCACAGCCGCACGGCTTCTTATCGTACACTTAATTCAACGTATCTGAATACCGATGCCGATGCCCCGAAAGTAAGCTACACTTTGCCGGAATTAAGCAATACCAAAATCGCTTTTTCGTATACTCCCGACAGCTATTCGCAAGCAGGATTGATTAATAAGCGCAGTCGCTATGACAACCGTTCTTCATATTCAGTCGGTTTATACCACGATTTGAATTTGCAATATATTGAAATTGAAAGCTCTCTCGGTTATGCGTATAACCATAAAAACAATCAGGAAGCTTCTGCCGGCTTGAGTTTATATCGCAAGGGTTGGACTTTGGGCGGATCATATCGTCAGAGTTGGCGCGGCTCACATGATTTTGCCTTAAACGATCGTTCGTCCGATTTGTCATATATGCCTGAGTATTTTGACGGATATCGTGAAGGACATGCTTTTAGTCTTGGTATAAGTTATGAAATCGGGCCGCTTAAAACAGGAATCTCCTATTTTGCCTCGTATGCCGATAAAACAGATAATAAGGATAAAATAGTGAGTTGGGCCAATAGATTCGCTCTCAATAAATATGCAGCACTTTATTTAATCGGTGCATACGCTGAGTATAAAGGAAACGGCAATATTGATGACAATAACCGAGGTTATGCGGCGATATGTGGTCTGGAACTGTCTTTTTAAGATGTGTATAAATGATTAAAGTTTGCATTATTTCGGATAATCAAGATTTTAAAACGGACTTAATAATGCAAATGTCCGCTTATATCGATGGATTTGTACAGGATAATGAAGTTCCTGATGTAATTATAGTTGATGAAAACGGCGAACAGGCAGCATATTTAAGGCGTGAGCATCCGGCGACTCCGATTATTTTATTGACTTCGGAACATAAAGAAAGAGCTGATAATCTTAATCCTATAATATATAAACCTTTTTCTTTATGGAAGTTAATTGATGCAGTGGTGGCGGCAAATAATAAATTGGATAATTCCGATGAGGGTATACTGCAGTTTAATCAATACGAATTGCAGCCAACAGCACGTTTGATTATAGATAAAGAAACGGATTCGCAAACAAAATTAACCGAAAAAGAAGTCGACATATTAAAATATTTATATAAAATGCAAAATGAATTTGTCAGTAAATCAGATTTACAGACAAATGTTTGGCAATACCATGAAGAAGTAACCACACACACAGTTGAAACCCATATCTATCGTTTGCGGCAGAAAGTCGAAAAAAATGCCGAGCGCCGACTGATTTTGGTAGATAACGGCTGTTACAAATTGAATATGGGTGATTGATGCCGAAACTGACTCAGAAAAAAACAACTAGACTCCATATGAACTTTCGGTATATTTTGCGCGATGCCAATCGCTATATTGCCAATAATCCGACGTTCATACTGTGTATATGCGCAGTCAATATGGTTTATATGTTGTGTATGAAAGCCATTCCGAACGGGATTCAAAATCCGTTATTTGTTGTCTGGATACTGACGTATTATATTTTTTGGTGCTTTTTTTATCGTTGTTATTATCACTTGAAACCATATTTTTTGAGCAAAGTTCTGCTTGGTAGCTTAACTCCTTCAACCAAGGCAATGGTAATTGTTGCCGCTTTGGGGTTTGGTATTGCTTTGTTGCCGATGGTGCCGCTGTTTTTAGGATTCGATGATGTTTATATGGATATTTACGAACGTTACTTGCAGCCGGAAACCGGTATTGTGACAGTAGCCGGAAGTCGTTTTTCGTCCTCAGATATAATCATTGTTTATGGACTTATGACATTATTGGCGCCCATACTGATTTGTAAACCCTATATAGCGTGGATTGCCTCACTCAGAGGACAAAACGCTTCATTTCGCAAAGTAGGAGACAAAACCAAGGGTAATTATTGGCAGTTTGTGATTATTTCGGCCATGTTATTGTATCCTGAAGCCATTTGCGCTCAACTTGATAGCTATTGGCACTTGCATAATTGGCTTGATTACACGGCCAGCACGATAATCTTTATATATACAAACATTGTTTTTGCAAAAATATATGACTTTTTCTATTTGAAACATTGATAAGGAGTGAGAATATGGCGATTTTGCTATTGATAATCGTGGGAATCGCTGTTTATGTGGTGTTGAGAAAATCAGGTCAGCCAAAAGCAGCATCCGGATGCGGAACATCAAAAAAAGAAGATGAAGATGAGGCTTTGTTTTTTACGGATTTATCCGATTCTGACGATTCAATGCAACTTTAGCAATATAAAAAGCTCCGAAAATAAATATTCGGAGCTTGATATTTAACGGGATAAGTTATGCTTTCTGCGGAGCCAGAATCATCGTCATTTGCCTACCTTCGAGTTTGGCCTCCGAATCGACTTTGCTACACATATCCAAATCTTCAACTATCTGCGCCAGAATCTGTTTTCCCAAGTCGTTGGCGCTGAGTTCGCGTCCCTTAAAGCGCATGGTAAATTTGACTTTATTGCCCTGTTCCAAAAACTTTTTAGCTTGTTTAATTTTAACTTCATAATCATGAGTTTCGATAACCGGACGTAACTTAAGTTCTTTAATCTCAACTATTTTTTGATTTTTCTTGGCTTCATTTTTGCGTTTTTGCTGTTCGTAGCGGAATTTTCCGAAATCCAGGATTTTACAAACCGGAGGATTTGCCTGTGGTGAAATTTCAATCAAATCCAAACCTTCATCTTCTGCAATAGCTAAAGCCTCTTTAATAGATACAATGCCGCGATTCTCGTTGTTGGCATCAATCAGACGAACCTGTTTTGCTGTTATATTTTCGTTAATTAGTATTTCGTCATCATTACGTTGGGTGTCGACCATATATAGTTATTTTACCTCCTAAAAAATTAAACAACGTATACATAATACAGAATATTTTAAGATTATCAAGCAAAATCCGATTCGAACAACAAAAACTTTTCCGAAAATGAATCCGGAACCGCAATGCCTTCAGAATAATTATTCGAATCGTTGAATGTTGATTTTCATAATTTTTATTCCACAATATATATAATTAATAAGTGTGTTTTTTAAATTATGAATGCAGAATAAATATAAAATTATGGTATTTATATACAACCTGTGGATAAAAATTCAAACTAAATAACATATTGTATTTTAACGATAATATATTATATAGTTACAAATATATGATGCGTAATCCAACTTTTTTCAAAAAAAACAAAAAAAATTTACAAAAAGGTGTTGACAATGTGAAAGTAATGTCATATAAAACGCATCACCGGCCGCGATGAGGTTAGCTCAAGCGGGAGGGCGGTTGCGGAGCGCGAGAGGGAAGCTTTTAAGTGATGAACCTTTCTGAGAGCGCGGAAGCGACCGAAGTTATAAGAAATCGTGAATATAGTAAAAAATAAGAGGATATGCGGACGGTATATCGCAAAGATATAAAGTCTAGTATATCAAGATAAAGGAACCAAGAAAATTCTTTATGAGTAATATTAGACATATCAATTAACATGAGAGTTTGATCCTGGCTCAGAACGAACGCTGGCGGCAGGCTTAACACATGCAAGTTGAGCGGGATTGGTTGGTAGCTTGCTACTAATCATGAGAGCAGCGCACTGGTGAGTAACACGTGGGAACATACCTTTTGGTGGGGGACAACAGTTGGAAACGACTGCTAATACCGCATAAGCCCTAAGGGGGAAAGATTCATTGCCGAAAGATTGGCCCGCGGAAGATTAGGTAGTAGGTGGGGTAACGGCCTACCTAGCCGACGATCTATAGCTGGTCTGAGAGGACGATCAGCCACATTGGAACTGAGACACGGTCCAGACTCCTACGGGAGGCAGCAGTGAGGAATATTGGGCAATGGAGGCAACTCTGACCCAGCCATGCCGCGTGAGTGAAGAAGGTTTTCGGATTGTAAAGCTCTTTCAGACGGGAAGATGATGACGGTACCGTCAGAAGAAGCACCGGCTAACTTCGTGCCAGCAGCCGCGGTAATACGAAGGGTGCAAGCGTTGTTCGGAATTACTGGGCGTAAAGGGTGTGTAGGCGGCCTATCAAGATAGCGGTGAAATGCCGGGGCTTAACCCCGGAACTGCCATTATTACTGGTAGGCTAGAATGACAGAGAGGATATTGGAATACCCAGTGTAGAGGTGAAATTCGTAGATATTGGGTAGAACACCGGTGGCGAAGGCGAGTATCTGGCTGTAAATTGACGCTGAGGCACGAAAGCATGGGGATCAAACAGGATTAGATACCCTGGTAGTCCATGCTGTAAACGATGAATGCTAGTTGTCGGTCTGAGATCGGTGACGACGCTAACGCAATAAGCATTCCGCCTGGGGAGTACGGTCGCAAGATTAAAACTCAAAGGAATTGACGGGGACCCGCACAAGCGGTGGAGCATGTGGTTTAATTCGATGCAACGCGAAAAACCTTACCAACACTTGACATCCTTATCGGGGAGGACAGAGATGACCTCTTTCAGTTAGGCTGGATAAGTGACAGATGCTGCATGGCTGTCGTCAGCTCGTGTCGTGAGATGTTGGGTTAAGTCCCGCAACGAGCGCAACCCCTGTTATCAGTTGCCATCAGGTCAAGCTGGGCACTCTGATGAGACTGCCGGTGACAAGCCGGAGGAAGATGGGGATGACGTCAAGTCATCATGGCTCTTACGTGTTGGGCTACACACGTGCTACAATGGCAATTACAGAGAGAAACGAAGCTGCGAGGCGGAGTAAATCTTAAAAAATTGTCTCAGTTCAGATTGTTCTCTGCAACTCGAGAGCATGAAGTCGGAATCGCTAGTAATCGCGGATCAGCATGCCGCGGTGAATACGTTCCCGGGTCTTGTACACACCGCCCGTCACGCCATGAGAGTTGGTTCTGCCTGACGGCGTTGAGCTAACCGAGTAATCGGAGGCTGGCGACCACGGTAGGGTCAGCGATTGGGGCGAAGTCGTAACAAGGTAGCCGTAGGGGAACCTGCGGCTGGATCACCTCCTTTCAAAGAAGAAAATAAAAAGGTATACCGTCTACATATCCTCTTAAAGAAGAAGATGAGGGTGGCAAACCCTTTGCTGGGTTTGTAGCTCAGGTGGTTAGAGCGTACGCCTGATAAGCGTAAGGTCGGAAGTTCGAGTCTTCCCAGACCCACCAAAACCTTTTCTTTTGGCTCTTGCTTGTAATTTCTTTGCTTGTGTACTAATTGGTACACGGCGCGCAGAAATTCCAACGCAATAACCTAAAATAAAAGATTTTGGTAAGTTATGGGGGTATAGCTCAGCTGGGAGAGCACCTGCTTTGCAAGCAGGGGGTCAGGAGTTCGATTCTCCTTACCTCCACCAAAATTTTCTTTTTTGGATGCTATAAGACATTGTAAATAAGGAAAAAGCTGAATAGTATGATATGAAAATATTGTATTATCAAAAAATCTAGGAAATAAGTATAGAAATATACACAAACGAAGTTTTTCTGTAAAAAGAGAACGGGTAAAAAAGAAGATTTTTTGTTGAGAGCGATATAAATAGCGAAATATTTATATTGTAAGAATCAAGCGATAGGTAAGGGCATTTGGTGGATGCCTTGGCAATCAGAGGCGAAGAAAGACGTGATACACTGCGAAAAGCTGCGGGGAGTTGTGAATAAGCATTGATCCGCGGATATCTGAATGGGGGAACCCGGCCATTAATGGTCATCTTTGCATGAATACATAGTGTAAAGAAGCGAACGTAGGGAACTGAAACATCTAAGTACCTACAGGAAAGGAAATCAACCGAGACTCCGAAAGTAGCGGCGAGCGAAATCGGACCAGCCGAACGATGATGTGTGAAGAATTGGAACTGTCTGGGAAGGCGGGCCATAGAGGGTGAGAGCCCCGTACAAGTAGACAGCACATTATTTTTGAGTAGGGCGAGACACGTGAAATCTTGTCTGAAGATGGGGAGACCACTCTCCAAGGCTAAGTACTACTGATTGACCGATAGTGAACAAGTACCGTGAGGGAAAGGTGAAAAGCACCCCGATAAGGGGAGTGAAATAGAACCTGAAACCGGATGCCTACAAGCAGTCGAAGGGGCAATAAGCCCTGACGGCGTACCTTTTGTATAATGGGTCAGCGACTTAATGTATGCAGCAAGCTTAAGCCGATAGGTGTAGGCGCAGCGAAAGCGAGTTTTAATAGGGCGATAAGTTGCATGCATTAGACCCGAAGCCGAGTGATCTAGCCATGAACAGATTGAAGGTTGGGTAACACCAACTGGAGGATCGAACTCACTTCTGTTGAAAAAGAAGGGGATGATTTGTGGCTAGGGGCGAAAGACCAATCAAACTCGGAAATAGCTGGTTCTCCGCGAAAACTATTTAGGTAGTGCGGTAGTTGAATACCTTGAGGGGTAGAGCACTGAAAAGACTAGGGGGGAGCGATCCTTGCCAAATTTTATCAAACTCCGAATACTCAAGAGTAATGACTACCAGACAGACTGTAGGTGCTAAGGTCTGCAGTCGAGAGGGAAAGAGCCCAGACCGTCGATTAAGGTCCCTAAATTATGGCTAAGTGGTAAAGGAAGTGGATAATCCAAAACAGTCAGGAGGTTGGCTTAGAAGCAGCCATCCTTTAAAGAAAGCGTAATAGCTCACTGATCTAAAAAAGATAATCTGCGCCGAAGATGTAACGGGGCTAAAGCCATATACCGAAATTACGGAATTATGTTGAATAATTGGTAGCGGAGCGTTCTGTAAGCCGGAGAAGGTGTGTTGTGAAGCATGCTGGAGGTATCAGAAGTGAGAATGCTGACATGAGTAGCGAAAAGGAGAGTGAGAGACTCTCCCGCTGAAAGTCCAAGGTTTCCTGCGTAAAGCTAATCTGCGCAGGGTTAGTCGGCCCCTAAGGCGAGGCTGAGAAGCGTAGTCGATGGGAACAATGTTAATATTCATTGACCGGCCGGAAGTGACGGATAGTAGAGATTGTAACTGATTAACGGATTTTGGTTGCAGTTGAGCTGTCCCGGGAAATAGCACCGGCATAAGACCGTACCACAAACCGACACAGGTGGACAGGTAGAGTATACCAAAGCGCTTGAGAGAACTATGTTGAAGGAACTAGGCAAATTACTTGCGTAACTTCGGGATAAGCAAGCCCCATTTCTGGGCAACCAGAGGTGGGGGGCACAAACCAGGGGGTAGCGACTGTTTATCAAAAACACAGGGCCCTGCAAAATTGAAAGATGATGTATAGAGCCTGACGCCTGCCCGGTGCTGGAAGGTTAAGGAGAGATGTGCAAGCATTGAACTGAAGCCCCAGTAAACGGCGGCCGTAACTATAACGGTCCTAAGGTAGCGAAATTCCTTGTCGGGTAAGTTCCGACCTGCACGAATGGCGTAACGACTTCCTCACTGTCTCCAACATAGGCTCAGCGAAATTGAACTCTGAGTTAAGATGCTCAGTACCCGCGGTTAGACGGAAAGACCCCGTGCACCTTTACTATAGCTTTGCAGTGGTGTTAGGTAAGAGATGTGTAGAATAGGTGGGATGCTATGAAGCAGGGACGCTAGTCCTTGTGGAGCAGTCTTTGAAATACCACCCTTTTGTTATTTGACATCTAACCTGGTTCCGTAAACCGGAATAGGGACCCTGCATGGTGGGTAGTTTGACTGGGGCGGTCGCCTCCCAAAGAGTAACGGAGGCGTGCAAAGGTCAGCTCAGACTGGTCGGAAATCAGTCGTCGAGTGCAATGGCATAAGCTGGCTTGACTGCGAGAGAGACATTTCGAGCAGATACGAAAGTAGGTCATAGTGATCCGGTGGTCCCGAGTGGAAGGGCCATCGCTCAACGGATAAAAGGTACGCCGGGGATAACAGGCTGATTCCGCCCAAGAGTTCACATCGACGGCGGAGTTTGGCACCTCGATGTCGGCTCATCACATCCTGGGGCTGGAGAAGGTCCCAAGGGTTCGGCTGTTCGCCGATTAAAGTGGTACGCGAGCTGGGTTCGCTGGGTAGCTAAGTATGGAAGGGATAACCGCTGAATGCATCTAAGCGGGAAACCCACCTCAAAACAAGGTATCCCCATTAAGATCGTGGTAGACCACCACGTTGATAGGTCAGGTGTGTAAGCACAGCAATGTGTTTAGCTAACTGATACTAATAATCTGATCGGCTTGATAACTTAACGTATA
>CACWUA010000029.1 GCA_902763905.1 uncultured Pseudomonadota bacterium
TTGTAACCGGTTGACGAATTGGCTATCCATTGACTGCGCAAAGTTGTTCTTCCGGAGTTTGACCATCTGGCTCCGCTGGCATCGCTTGAAGACGACCATTTCATCGTATTCCAGCATCTCTGCCCTGTGTACCCTATGTTTTCGATATAATCAATATCGCGCTCTTCCATATCCATATTGGTATAAATCACCAAACTATATGGTGCCGATGATTTGGTACGCGGATTAAGCATCTGTACCTTTTTCAAAAGTTCGGTACCCAAATTGCTGTAGGCTTGCTCAACCACACCGCAAATTGGCGCTCCGTTATCCGAATATCCTTCATCAAACAGATATACCGCATTATCTGAACCAAAATACAAACGACGCTCAAATGTTTGCCAACAGTTTGAACGAATACCCGTAAAACGGCACCATGCTCCGGTATTGGTATTAATAACATGCTGTTCAAACGAATTTGCTACCGGTACATTAAACAAAGCATATCCGCCTCGGCTGTAAATAATACCCTGCCAACCTACTCGCAGCGCATATTTTTGAGTGCGCTCCAATATCAAGCCGCGAATAGCATCACTAAACGCAATCTGAGCAGTATTCGCCTGATTGAGAGGTAAGGCCTTAGACAGCGGAATATATCCGTCTTCGGTAATAACCACCAAATCTCCCTGATACTGCAAACAGCACTCATAACCTATCGGTCTGCTGATTTTATATGATCCACGCAATTGCCAATCATCGGAATTTTCGATATCCGATCCGGAATAAACCAATACTTCACCTTCAGAAGTAATAAACACCGTCAGATCGTCAATCCCCTGGCCTCCATCTTGAGTCCAATCTGCAACTGCTACCAAATGACCGCCATAACGACATATCTGCGATAAATCAAATGAATGCAGTGTACCGGAAACATTGCCTGCAATTTGCGGATACCACACTTTCAATGAATCTTTTTCCACAAACCACAAACGCTGCTTAGAAACTCCTACGTTTATAATATTCACGGCATTTAATCCATCGCCGGAGAAATCCCAAGGACCAATGTGCTCAGCCCCATTACCGTCCACATAAAAAGCTTTAGGTGTATCAATACCGTTTACAAAATACAAATAATTTTTGTATTGTGAACAATAAAAGCGATTGGAGCTAATTCCGTTCTCCGCAACTACACGTTTTTCCGACGCATACGTTATATCCCATATTTTTTTGCCGGACATCGCAAAAAAACGTAAATACGGACCGGATTGATACGAAACCAATGTTTCAACCGGATCCGCAAACTCTACATATTTTGAATACCCACTACGCAAAACAACCTTAGTATCCAACGGCAAATAATTATCCATTACCATTGCATATTCAACATCCATTGATATACAATTATCACGCCTATTCAATCCTTTAATCGGTGAAGGTAAAGTTATATGTAAAGATTTATTATTTTTTGAAACAGACTTTAACCTCATTGTTTGCTACTCCTTCATCTGCATATATCGCGTGAGCCAAACAAATATCTTTGGTTGCCAAATCCGCTCCAAATCTTTTCTTCAGCTCACGTTGAAATTCATTATATTCTTCTGCATAATCCATGCCGTTTCGCTTAAGCCAGCGCCATAAAATATCAAGTTTTACCAAGTATTCATCAAAGATTGGAACATCGGTATTAGCGCTTAAAATATTTTTCTCTTCAAACGTATTAAAATCCCAAACAATGCTATTTGAACGATATTGAAAAACTATTTTAACACAACACGGAGGTTCGTTCAAAAAAACAAATCTTCCATTTTGTATTTTGAATTTAATATTACAACCCACACAATTAAAACATTTCTCTCGTGCCCATTGCTCGGGAGTAACTGCTCCGATAACCCGCTCTTGCATATCTTTGATAAAAACTGTATTGTTGAGCAAACTGAAAAAATCCGTTACAATTTCGCATATAGGATATTGTTTCTTGCCCTCAACAGTACAAAACGTCGCTTCTTTAGTTAATTCCTGCCAATCTCCATAGCGCAGCATGCTATCCAGTGAAGACTTAGCCACACTCAAAAATACGCTGTCTTGTTGGCTTGCCGTATTAAACAAATCGTTTGGGCGTTTCACTGCTGCTAAATCGGCAACTTCTCGGCAAATTTCAAGAATTGTTTTCATTGTTATCACCCTTTCGTTTAGTTGATGTTTTACTTTTATTTAATTTTATAACAATTTGTTTTAATTGATTGTTTTCTTCGTTTAATTTTTCTATTTTCTGCAGATACGTTTTTTCTTTCTTGGCAAAATCAGCCACCGCATCCGCCGATTTTGAAGCCTGTAAAAACAACTTGGCCAAATGATGTTCATTCTCTAACCCCAAGTCTACAACCTTATTTTTTTCCAAACCGGCCAAGGCTTCCACAGTAAAAATTCCGCGACTGCCGCAGGTGGCAATCTCTGCAGCTGTTAAAAATGCAAACTGCTTCAGCGGTGTACCTTCTTCAATCTGTTTTTGAGCAGCCTTATACAATTCGTATTCTTTCGAAAAGCGTTTTATTTTTTCGGCACTTGCTGGCTGATTAAATACTTCTGTATTATTGTCCTTCAATCTGATTTCGACGTATGTTACGTTCTTAAAAACAGGTAATCCGTTTGCCGTAGTCTTATCGGTTTTTACGGCTTTGTCATAAAATCTTGCCGCCACATTGCGTTCATCATCTCTGTTATCGGCAACTTGGCGAAACATAGCAAAATCCATATCCATTTTTTAATCTCCCAATGATGTTTAAGCTTGTATAAAAGAAAAGGCGGATTTATATCCGCCTTTTCTTTTGAATACTAAATCTTACGAGTTTGTGCTCTGCTCCGAAGTATTAATCAACACTCCCTGAAGCGCGGCATTACTCATTGTAAGATTTCCGGCCCAACCGATAATACGGTAAAGTGCATCCTGATTTACGGCAGTTCTGTCACCGCCGATAACCTTCATATCGCGATCTTTATGCGTGCGCAGATACAAATAATCGGTATTCAGAAAATACATGTGGTTTTCCGGACAATGTCCGCCCTGACCACCATCATAAACCACATCGGCACCTTTAAATTTGAGACTGATGAAACCGCTGTCAGCCGATTTCGGATCGGTAAAACGCTGTAAATCCATCAAACTGGAATCATACAGTGTATACAAAGCATCATCACATACAATCAAATCCGGCTTATCACTGCCGCGTGAACATTTAAGATACAGATTATTCATCAATTGCTTGATGTTATCTTTGGTTACAGCATCACTTACGGATTGATTGCGCCAAAATTCATTACCGGTGGTAGCACGATTGATTGCACCTACCGTACCCGAAGTCGGATCATCGGCAACCAACAAAGACAATCCGCCAATCTCCTTACCGGAAGAACCCGTACCGTCGCTGTACACGGCTGCGGCCATTTTATTAATTAATGTTTTTTCGGCATTTTTAATACGTTTTTCAAACAAATCCATAATCTGATCATGTCCGCTGTTCATCAAAATTTCCTCGCCGGAAATAGCTACCGGAACTGCACACAACTTCAGGGCATATTCAGCAGCCGAAAACAATTGTTTCGGAGTATAAGAAATGGTGTCATAACCGGAATACCACACCATATCACCTTCACCATACTCAAGTTCTTCCAAAATTTTGGAACCACCGGAAATCGGGCTCATATTACCTTTTTCCTTAAGCCGCTTCAATAACGCGCTGTTTTTTGACATATTGTCATGCAGCGTACCGGTTCTGTCTTTCAAAGTGGTTGTAAATACGTCATTATAATCATTTACCATATTTTTATTCCTTTATTAAAAAATGTTAACCAATTAATGCCGCCATATTTTTTTCGAGTGTCTCACGCAAAGTAAGTTCCCGTGTCGGCTTTTCCGCCTTACCTTTCAGGGTAAATGCGGCTTTTTTTGCTTTTTCGGCTTCTTGAGCCTGCGAATTGATCCTCTTTTTAATCAATTCATCTCTAACGGCCGGCTGCAACCAAATGGCACTCTGATAAGCGTCATCTATATTATTAGCCAAACCGCAGTTTAACAATCCTACAATTTGAGCGCGAACTTCGTTAAAATAAGGATGCAACAAATTGCCGTCCTGATCGGTTTGCCGACCAAACATTAAAAGCGCAGTCATCAAATTGCGGTTTTGTTCTTGCTGAAGATAAGAAGTCAAATCATGATAGCCTCGTTCCAGTTTACAAACGCGAGCCATCATTTCCGGAGAAACAGATGATACCGCCTGCGACAGTGCATTAAACGGAACTCCATAAACAGATGCCACGGCAGCAAGCGTAGCCGCCGGATTTTCTTCCATGGCTGCATCAAGCCACGCCAGCCCCTGTAGCCATTCCTGAACCGAATGAAATCCGCGCTTATTAAAGCGCTCACTCTCGGCTCCGAATAAAAACTCCAAAAAATTGTAAGCATCTGATTTTGCCTTACAATCATTGATTTTTTTCTCGTTTTCAGCTTCGCGTTCGCATAAAAAAACCTGCCATTCTTGCGGCAGGTTCTTAAATTCAGACGCAAATTTTTCCGTATATCCCGACGGAACTGTAACTGCCATAGCCGCTGCCGTTTCTGCCGGAATCTCCTCCGGTGGCGTTTCCACCGGAAAACTGTTTGTTTCGTTTTCAGCTTCATCCGGAACAAGTCCGTGAGCTTTAAACTGACGTTCTATTTCATCTCTTAATTCACTCATTTCCATATCATCCTTTTATAGTTATATAAAAAATCGGCAAAAAGACTTTCTTGCCGCTGTTTTTCGTTTTGTGCCCGAACATTGTTTATATATTCAGGCGAATAGTCGCCGGCACGAGCTAAACCGCTCCTGCGTAAATACCTATCGACATCGGCGACCGACGATGCGACAGATCCGTCCGGAAGAATAACTTCTTCCGCGAATTGCTTTGCAATATAAGTCATTGTTTCACCTCACCATGAATTACTTTTGTTCTTGTCTGTATCAGCCCGAAACAGGCTTTCAATACTATTTTCTTTAAGTTCCGAATATTCTTCACAGCCACGATCATATACCGGCTCAGCAAACGTAAGAGCCAATGCATCTGCCATATCCGGTGAACGTCCCAACCTCTTTTTTATTTCGTCTTTTTCTTCCAATTGCAAACGACCGCGGCTGTCATATTTTTTATTGACAGAGCATAATTCAGCACACAAATTCTCATTGTCAGGAATTTTTACCGCAGGTTCGGAGCTCAACCATTGTCTCAGCTCATCCCACATTTCAGCACGTCGGTTGTGATATCTGTCGTCATTAAGAGCCTTAGAACCGAACATTACTGCACGCGCAATTTTCTTTAATCCGCGATCATGCAAAATATCCACCACTCCGCCGCCTACTCCACCGGCGTCGATAAACATCCGCGCCGGCTTCAGTTCGCGAATATAATGCGTTGCCTGATTGGCTACTTCCACATTATCCAATCCCGAAAAACTTCTGAATTCCGCACAATATCGCCCGCGCCGAAAACAAAATACCGTTTTATCATCGCCAAAACGCGCCACATCCAACCCGACAATAAGAGGTGAGGAGGAGCTTAGCAATTGAGTTTTTGTTGCCGCATGCACTGTTTTATAGCTTATAAGCTTATGGCTTCCGACACTGACCGGTGCCCCAAGCCAAATATGCTCATAATCATCGGGGTTCTCCTGTCGACATTTTTCTGCCAGATAGCGCATTTCTTCCGAACAAAACGGGTTATCGGTATAATTAACCTTAACAACCAACGTATGTTCATCCGGATTTTGCGCCACCGCCTTCCACACCGGATCGTTTTCTTCTTCTCTGTTCATCGAAATCCAAATTTCCGAGCCGGCTTTACGAATTGTTGGATCCAGAATCTCCCAACTCTTTTTGCTGATTTTTTGTGCTTCCTCCAGCCACACAATGTCTATACCTTCAAGTGATTTGATATTACCTGAACTTTGTTCCTGCAACCCCTTAAAGATAAAAGTTGTACCCGTAATTTTATTTATGATCTGCGTTTCCATTACCTTGTAATCACTGAGATTATAAAAAGATATTCGATCACTGAGCAGTTTATGCACTGAATCTTTGATACTGTCTTGAATCTCACGCATACAGGCAATTCGCAGTTTTTTCATCCGTCCCAAAAACAACAAACTGTCGGCAAAGGCATAACTTTTGCCTCCGGCACGTCCTCCATAATAGAGTTTATACCTTTTCTTTTGTTTTATCAGCGGTGCAAATATCTGCGGAATTTTTGCTATTACTTTGTTCTTCATTGATAAAATCCACTAAAATACCGGTTAAATTTTCATTTGTTAAATGACTCTCTTTATCTGCCTGCAATGCGGCAATTTTACACTTCAACTCCTCAGCTTTCAGTGCCAAACTGATATTCCCTTCATCTATTGCCATTTGTTGCAATTTATTCAACATCTCAAAACTTTCGGCAAACGAATACGCCGCCACAATTTTTTTCCTAGCCATTTTGCCTCCTGTTCTTTGTTTTAATTCTCCAATTCTTGCCGCAATTTATTGAGACGTGCGAACCATTCCCAAAGATTGGGATATTCTTCTGCGCTCAAACTTTCCGCTTCCGCCGCCACTTTCTTGCCGGCATGCGGAAATTGCGGTAAATTTATCGATTCACAATTCACCCTTGCGCATGAGCTCAATAAGCTCAGTGCGAGAAGCGTTAGGCTCAGCCTGAATTTTTGCCCGTTTCTGCGCCGCATACCTGATTACCTCCACTTCATGTTCCACAATTTGCACTTTTGCCTGACTTTTTCCGTATAAATATCCTCCCAGCGCCGATAAAAACACGGCTCCAACCGCAATCCACAACATCTTCACGGCCAAATACCTCCCAAAATACGCGCTATGTCGGTTTTCAGACAGGCAATTATCAGCAAAATAACTATTCCCCAAGTCAGCGCATATAGTTTCCTTATGCGGACTATAGTCAAAATCAGCCAACGCCAAAATTGATAGTGTCGTTTATTCTTCATTTCAGCTCTCCTTATAAAAAATATGATTTCCAATCGCGTAACACGGTACTTTATCCCTTGCCCAACAAGGTTTAATATCCTTAGTGTGATAATGCGTCGCACCATTAGTAAAATCCTGTAACTCTCCGGATAAAGCACGTTCAGCAATAAGTAAACATTCCTGAAATTGCTTATTCTCCGCCGTTACTTTCAACACCTTATCCAAATTCGGATCATTTTTATTCCAGCAACTGAACTGATAATGCTTCAAGCATGTTTGTGCTACGCTCGGTACTTTCATTCCATTTATCCAAGTATAGCCGCAATACCATTTGTGAGAGCGATAACGATTCATTACAACACACGCCACCGCTTCCATACCTTCTGTTCCTTCCCCTCTGGCTTCGCCGTAAATAGTGCGTGCCAATATATCCAAATCTGACATTATGCCCTCCTTTTGGTTGTTTTTTTGATTTCATCTATAATCAAATCTCTCAAGCCGTCGATTTTGCTTTCCACGCGTAATATTGCCTCGTTTGTCGCGTAGTTTTTCGCTTCTTTTGCCACTTCAACCTTAAAATCCTCAAGGTCTTTGCGCACACACCCCACGGCATAGAACAAATAGCCGAATGCCGGAATGCAAAACACCTGTATAATCTGCACCCAATCCATTATTTACCCTCCTCATTATACGGATATCGTTCTCTTATTTCCGCAACTTTGGTATCACGCTCGGCAATTAGCTCGGCAATTTCTGTTTCAACTTCCGCCGTCATCGGTGATGTATCACGCAAACGCTGAATATGTGCGGTTATGCCGTCAACTTCCGCCGCATACGCTCTCTCACGCATTTTTCGGATTTCTTCATCTGTCGGCGGTATCGGCTCCGGTATTACAATCTCCACAACTTTATAATACGTTCCGTCATCTTCAATCGTATATTGTCCGTTTTCGTTGCACCACTCGGCGACTTGCGAATATTCATCGGCTTTTTCGTCAGCTTCTGTTTTCAAGATTTTCCAATTCTCGTACATTTTATCCTCCTTAATATCCAATAGCTATCCAAGATACTGTGCCGGAGTCAGGATTTAAATAACCGGCTGAAATCCTAAAAGTTGTTGTTGTAAAGTTATCAACGGTTATAGCACCCTCAGCATCTTGTGTTGTATGTTGAACCTTAAAATTAGCTGTGACGGAATAATTGGTGCTCGTAAACGCTTTAGGTAAAGTTATAGTCAGGGAGCTGCACTCGTTTAATGTTCCGGAAGTCCCCCATTGAATAATTAATCCATTACCAAGTTGAAAATATCCATTTGCAGCTTTAGATTTATTAACAGTTGTTACAATACTTCCATTGACATCACTTGCTTTAGTAATTGAAAAACTACGACCATCAGAATATGTTTTAATTCCTATTTCAGCTCCATAAATATTAACAGAATTATCCTGATATCTACCTAATAAACCTATTACATTAGCTCCATCAGTATTTTTCCAAACTCTAAATTGACCTATCTCAAAATTATTTTTATCTACATTTCTTATTTCAGTATATTGAGGTTGAGTAGGTGTTGTTGTAAAATCTTGTGTAGATTTTTTATAAATTATATTAGTTTGAAAAGTTTTATCTCCGCCGATAGTTTCATTACCTGTTTTATGTACAGCATTATTATTTGTAGAATTAACCCAACCGGTAGTCGCAATCTGCGTTCCGCTTGTAGTCGTGGTATCTGTAGGTGTCGGAGCGGAAGTGTACGGACTACCACTTGCCGGATATACCACGGATATTGAAGCATAAGTTGTTGAATTAGCAACCGGTTGACAAGCTCTCAATTGTGTATATATGTCTCCTGTTATGTCATATGTAATTTCAACACCACCAATTCTGTTTATAAGATCTAATCCATCTTTGGATTGAAATACAAATTGTCCACCAGTAGTACTACTTGGTGTTGTTCCTTTAGTAATTTGTGTATTTTGGATATGAAAACCTTTATATTCTAAAGAATTCACTTGTTTTACTAAATAACCAGAAAACTTTTTATAACCGCTGATAGTCTGGTCTGTATCGAGCGTAACATAGTTTGAAAGGTCGGGCTTGCCGGATAAGTCGGCATAATTCCCCGAAGTCGCCACCGTTGCCAAGTCGGCATTATTTGCCTTTGCATTGAGCGCATTTTGTAAATCCGTTTGTGCCGATAATGTACCGGTAATACTACCCCACGCCGCTGACGCCGTAACATTTAAATCACCGCTGCCGAGCAACGACTGGTTATTCACGGTTTTAATATTTGTACCGCTGACAAGCGTGTCCTGCTTACCGCTCAAACCAGTACTTAATGCCGTTTGTGTGGCAAATTTCGCATCTGCCGCCGATATGGTATAATACGGCCCCTCTTCACCGATAAGCGACCACGCACCGACACCGCCGGTTATAACCCACCGATAGTACGTTGTTTCGTTATTTCGGCTTTCGTCTTGCAACACCTTAATAATGCTGTTCGGCGGAAGTGCTGACGTGTCATAGCTTTGCAACTCGGCATAAGTTCCAACAATATCCGTTACGTCCGATGAGGCTGTAATGGCGTCAATCTGGCTTTGCAAATTATTATCTGCCGTATCAACATAGCTTTTATCGGTCAATTTATTGCTTGCGGTCGCACTTGCCGGAATAACCGCCTTTATGCCCGCCACATCGCTTTGCAAGCCGGATAAACTCTGCGCCGTTTGCTCTGCCCAGTATTTCGCCGAATATCTGCTCGGCTCGCTCGGCACACCGATAGCGTATTGCTTTGCCGTGGTCGCACTCGCCGCCGCCGCACTTGCCGAGGCATCAACCGCCGCTTGCTTAATTGCCGCATTGTCATTAAATGCCGTAGTTTTAGCGGTTGCATTATCATCAAATGCTTGCGTCTTTGCACTTGCATTGTTATTAAACGCACTTAATTTGTCGCTGTAATTGCCGTCAAAAGCCGTAGTTTTATCGCTGGCGTTCTGATTAAATACCGCCAACTTTGCCATAGCATTATCATTATATGCATTCAATTTATTGCTGGCATTTGCGTTGTAGTCGTCAAATTGATTTTCCGCGTTTGTGTTAAAAGCATCGGTTTTATCGCTCGCGTTTTGATTATATGCCACGGTTTTGGCGACATCGTTTGCGTTATATTCGCTTAACCGATTATCCGCGTTCTGATTATATTCCGCGGTTTTATTGCTTGCGTTAAAGTTAAAATCCGCGGTCTTTTGCTCGGCATTCAAATCAAAAGCGGCAGTTCCCTCTTGAACCGCCGCCGCAATTTCCGCCGTACCTGTTTTAATATAATTTATCGCCTCGCCGACATCTATCCGCGCACTTTCCCCGATTGCCACTTCAAGCGGAGCTTGCCCGATAACCGCGGCATCGAGATTGACAGCGGTTAAGGTTGCCGTCAACTCCGCATTGTCAATGTTATATTCCATGATTAGCCCTCCGTGACTTGCGGTGTAATCCTAAACGTCGCCACCTGATTGACATTCGCCGGAAAGATGGTGTTGACACTTCCGTCTGCTGTCGTTACCTGAATATCCGTCACATAATCGCCGACGGTGTTGCTGGTCTCTGTCGGTGTAATCAACAAAGCCATTTTGCCATGTTCCACATCAACCGGCGTGCCGCTTACTTCAAACATCACATTGTTGCTTTCTTTGTCGCGCACCTGCATCAACATTGTCGCACCGGTCAAATCCGCGGGTTGACACTTGTCATGCACTGCCACATTGATGACGAAACTATCGCCCTGACGCACTTCAATCACATTGTTATAAACTCGCCCTGTCATCGTATTCCTCCCTTTAGTTAAGCCGTTCTGCGCCATACGTTCACGCGATATGCCGGCGGTTGAACCGTTGTAGACGCACCGTAAATACTGTTAGATTTTGACGCATCAAAGGCGATTGTTTGCGAATTGCCGCCGTCTGAACCGCCGCCATTTTGCGGGGAACTATCACCGCTCACATTTGCGGTATATAATGCCCCGTTTTCGGTACCCGAGCCCCAGTTCATTAAGCATTGATGATTGTATCGCCCTGTAATATTCGGCAATCCGGCGTTAATTGTGGTATTACCGTTCGAGCCGTTGCCGCCCCATAAAGCGCGGTTTTGCCCGACAAGCGTCCACGTCGAACCGGCAATCAGCGTCGCCAGCGGACAAGTATTTTGCGTGCCGATATAGATTGAGCCAACCGGATAAAGTTGTGAAAGAACGGTTTTAACGTAGTTCTGATAATTCGTTGTCAGCGTCGATTTAGCAGAATTTATGGCCGTATCCATCTGTCCCTTATTGACCGCATCTTTGCTTGCCGATGCATTTGCCACATTTTGAATCTTATTATTTCCTACATTTAAGTTACCAATCAACGCTGCCCGACCATCTCGCAAAACGCATTGACTTAATCCTTCGGCAAAATTATTATCTTCTTCATCATGTCTGTCGCTGACGATTTCGATATCATCTTGTCTGTCTTGTTCCCAATTGTGTATTCTGTAAAAATTACCTTGTGAATCGTATGGCATATTAACCTCCTTAGCTTATTTATGTGTACATAATTAACGGGACACATATTACCGTTTGTTATTCTCGGCCAATGCATCTTGCATTGCCTCAAATTTCTTTAGCCCAAGTTCCTCGCGTTTAATATCGTTCTGCTCCTTTTTGATAGCGTAATCTTGAGCATTTTTTTGTTTTTGCAGTTCCAAAAATTCATTATTTTGGGCTCCCGATTGCGGCTCATCAGGTTTATTCAGTTCATTTGATATCTTGTCAAATGCTGCATCCATAACCGCATCAAATTGCCGTGCCTTTGGCATAGTCGACATTGCACTCTCCAGCATCTGCCGATAAAACGGTAACAATGCCGGCTGTTGCGATACAATACCGAAAGCCTGACTGATAAGTTCATGCACATTTTTTAAAACTTTAAGCGTACGCTCCTCTTCTTTTTCGATATTAAAACAACCGTCAGTTTCCAAATCAATAATCAAACCACGCAGTTTTTCCGTTTTCAAGAGTCTGACCGCATCTGTAGCCATAGTCATATCTTTACACTCATTGGGATTGAGGAAAGAGAGTAAAAAAGAAGGCGAAAATTGTTCACATATTATTTCCGCCTTAATTCTCAACAAATCTTTCAAAAAACGCTGCATATCATTTTGTCTGTCCTGATTTCTGAGTGTACCGAAATTTGTTTTTTGCGTAACCGCCGTAGCCGTCTCTCCGCTTTGCGATGAGCCGCGCATAATATCGCTGACGCCGGTTACTTCATAAATCGAATCAATAAGAACCTGTCTGCGCCGCGCTAAAGCCTCCAACGCCGTAACATATTGTTCTATCGGAGCAAAATCGATAATTCCGCGAATCCCGCCGGCATCTTTAAGTTTTTCAAAATCAGAAAGAGAAATTAGCGTAACATCCTTATCCAAAATATTCGCCAGTTCCGGAAAACTATTGTCATAACAGCCGGAAACTTTGAGCGCCTGCATCGTCAAGCGCATTCGGTTGTTAACCCCATCCAATTCATCAAGCAAGCTCTTAATTTCCACATAATCCGGCACCGGTATCATCCCGTCATTGGCTAAAGTAGCCATTATAGGCTTCGGACAAGGAAAAAATCCGCTCAAATGCAATGTATCTTCATACACATCCAAAAAATCAAATGGATATTCCGGACTGTAATAATAAATCGATTTAGTCGGTTTATCCCAAATTTCATAGACACTGATCTTACCGGCATCTCCGAATCTGGTTTCCATATATTCCACTGCTTTCGGATCAAAATTATCTTTCAGTTCATTTAAAGACAAATAGGTTTTACGAGCAATCCACTCTACATCTTCCCACACATTAACATTTTGAGTGTCCATTAAAAACATCGTCGGATTAACATATATTGTATCAACCTGTTCGCTGCTTTTAAGCAATTCTTTGCCGATTTTATAAAAGCTCGGACAATATTGTTCCCATAGAACCCCCATACCTGAAAGCAAAAAATCGTTGCGGGCATATTTGACCACGCTGTCAAAATCAAATTGTTTCATATTCCAATACAGAGCCCGTTCCAAAATAGTCGCCGCCAACAATTGCGCCTCATCCACAGCTTTGCGGCTGCGCACAATAAACGGAGTCGGCTGCTTAAAATATAAAAACGGCTTCAATGTTTCCACAGTAGCCCAAAAAATATTTTGTTTGTTGCGCCGCCGCTCATTTCGGTAATAAGCTCGAATCTCCGACACCAAATCATAGTAATCCGCATATTTTTTCTCGGCATCGGATATTTTCCGTTGCCAAGTATCTCGCAAATCCTTGCGAGACAAATTTTCACTTGTCATATACATCTCCTTAAAATTTAAAAATCTATTGCTTGCCGATAATTCCCAAAATGCTTTTTTCTCGAATCACGACAACATTTTTTTGCCCTAAAGGCAACTCATCAAATTGATGAAAAATAATCTCTTCGCCTACCTTTATTGCAGTAACCTGTTCGCCGACGCTAAGCACTACTCCAACATTTTTATGCGGTTTCTCAATACTGACAAGCGTAGATTTATGATTTTCATCACATAAACGCACAATAACTCGATCCATAATTGCTTTATATTCCATTCTTCACTCCACATAAAAAGGAGATTGAGCAACCTCAACCTCCGTGATTTTTTATTTTTTCTTAATACAATTATCGATTATGATAATTTTCTTATCACATTAGTCACTAAATGTCAAGAACTTTTTTTACATTTTTGTAAATAAAATTTCAACAACCTCTCCAAACCAAGGCACAGAAACACTTTCAGGCAATAATTATTATTTTTAGATTTAAGAGAATTATCATCATTTCCTTCAAATTCATCTACTCTAACATCCTCAATACACACTTTATAGACCGTAGACCAAAACTCATACGGAATACTTTTGATAGCTCTCAGATATCTTTCCTTATAGTATAATGAGCGCTCAACTCCTACATTTCCGGTTGTTTTAATACGACATTGATACATTTTGACAGACTGTAACTTATCATAATTTCCTAAGTAGTAATCACGTAATAATATTTCCCCTGCCTTCTTTCTTTGTTCTGCTGTAAACGGACTGCCGGATAATTCCAAATATCCGTCTTCATAATATTTTTCCAATACTGTTCTTTTGCGCCATATTCCGCCTCTTTCCAAAACATATCCTCTTCTTTTAGCTGTTGCGGCCGACATTCCTTTTACTGGCATTTTCTTCTCCTTTACAACAAAATATTATAGGAAAAATATTTTTAAGTCAATAAGAAAAATATCGTTTTACATTATAAGTTTTATATTATATAATTCAATTAAATAATAAAATGAGGTAAGTTATGGAAAAAATTGAAGAAATTCGCAAAAAAATCTCTCGTTTGATTTTGGATCGAGGCTTAAATTATGCACAGGTGTCATTGGCTATAGGTAAGAATATTGCTTATCTTCAACAATATATTAAAAACGGCTCACCGCGCCGTTTGGGCGAAGTTGAGCGGCATAAATTGGCTCAAATTCTCCATGTCGACGAGCAAGAATTGACCGATCTTCCGTTAAATATTACAACCTATTCGGCAGCTACCGTTAATTCTGAAATTCTTAGTTTGATTATTGAAAACATTGAGTCGTGGCTTAGTTCCCATGATATAACTATGTCTCCTCATGATAAAGCCGAACTGATAAAATTGATATATACAAAGGTTTGTGCCGATTCGCTTGATATCGCCGCCGGTAAAGTGCGCGACTTTATAGAGATTTATAATGAATTGCGCAAAGTAGATTAGCATAATATCGGACTTCATATGATGAACATCGACCAACAAATTAAGGAAATACTTTCAAAAAGTTGTCCCATCAATGATAACTGTAAAAAACCATCGGTAAAAGCCGAAGCAGCAGTGCCGTGTCAACTCAACAGCGTAAGCATTGTCGGCAGCCATAACATCATTGTTTCTTCAAATATTTTGTTATGGGGATTATTTTTGCTCATAAATACATGTGCATTAATCTACTTACTGAAATAGTTATGTAAACGAATAAGGATCGATATCAATTTCCACACGCACACTTGAAGGAACATTGACCATACGCAACCACTCACGCAAAATTTGCTGAATATTCATGTTCCGCGTAGTTTTCAACATCAATCTATATCGATATTTATCACGTAGCATAAACATTGGAGCCGGAGCCGGTCCCAAAACCGATATATTTTCAGTACTTGGTGCAGTTTGTCCGAAGGCCGACGCCACTGCAGCCGCTTGTTGCTGATTTGCTCCGGAAATTATTATCGCCGCCAATTTTCCGTATGGAGGATAATGTAAAAGTCGACGGCTTTCTCTTTCAAAGTTCATAAAAATTTCACGATCACCGGTTAAAAGAGCATTTAATACATTACTTTCAGGATGTAATGTCTGCACATAAACCGTTCCGTGTTTATCTCCGCGACCGGCACGTCCGGCCACCTGCGATAACAATTGATACGTCTGCTCCGCAGCTCGCAAATCGCTGCTCATCAATCCCAAATCGGCATCAACAATCCCCACCATGGTCAAATTTGGAAAATGGTGTCCTTTTGCGATAATCTGCGTACCTATTAAAATATCTGTCTCTCGGCGCTCCATCTTAGAAATAACTTTCGATACAGCAGTAAAAGACGTGGCGCTGTCGCTTGATAAAATATCTACTTTTGCTGCCGGAAAACGCATACACACTTCTTCCGCCACACGTTCAACTCCGGGACCGCATGCCGTAAGTCCCTCTGCCGAACCGCAATGAGGGCAAACTTCAGGAATATCATCAACATATCCACAATGATGACACATCAGCTTATGTGCCTTTTTATGCTCAGTCAACCACGCGCTGCAACTCGGACACTGGATTCGGTGTCCGCAATCACGGCATATCATCAGAGGAGCATAGCCGCGTCGATTAAGAAACAGCACTGATTGCTCACCGCGTTCCAAATTATTCCGCAACGCATTAACCAATGTCGGAGCCAACCATGAAATTCCCCACTCACCACGCTGCGGTCTATCTTTTTTCATATCAACGATTTTTATATCCGGTAGCACTGCATTGGCATAACGGCTTTTCAATTTAACACAATCATATTTTCCTTCTTCCACGTTAACCAGTGTTTCCAAAGACGGAGTGGCTGTTGACAATATCACCGGAAATTTTTCGATTTTAGCGCGAACAACTGCCATATCACGTCCCTGATAATTAACGGCATCTTCCTGCTTAAACGAGTGATCGTGACTTTCATCAATCACAATAAGACCGAGTTTGGTATATGGTAAAAACAGTGCCGATCTCGCTCCCACAATCACTTTAACGCGGCCTTCTATAATAGCTTTCCACGTATCAGTACGTTCTTTAACACTCAATTCGGAATGCCAACAGGCAGGCCGCACGCCGAATCTGTTTTGAAATCGCTTCAGCCATTGTGTTGTCAAAGAAATCTCCGGAACCAAAATAAGTACTTGCGTTCCTTGCTCCAAAGCGGTTGCCACCGCCTCAAAATAGACTTCGGTTTTACCTGAACCTGTAATACCGTCCAACAATGTTACCGAAAAGCCCGAACCGACTTTACGACACAACAAATCAGCAGCTTTTGTTTGCTCTGCGGTCAGATCCACTTTCTGATAATCACCCACCGGTTCAGTAAATTCTTTTTTATTTTCCATATAAATCGGAATCAAAACTCCGGCATCTATCATCGGTTTAATCACACTCTGGCTGACTCCTGCTCCGTTTGCTATCTCTTGTCTGGTATATGGCGCATGTTTTAACAAATCCATCACATGCCACCGCGCATCTGAATTTTTAAGCTTTGCTTCTGCCAGTGTTTTTCCCGACAGCGTATATAAAACTGTCAGCGGCGACGGTTCAAACACCGAACGCACACTAATCACCATTTTCAAAACCGAACCAATTGGAGCCATATTATAGCGCGCCACCCAACATATAAATTCTTTCAGTTCCGCTTTAAGCGGCGGAAAATCAAACACTTTGGCTATCGGCTTAATCTTATTTTTATCCAGACAAGAAGTTGCCTCCAAACTCCAGATTACTCCTATTTGTTTTTCCTTCCCGAACGGCACTTCTACTATTTGCCCAACTTGCGCATCAAAACCAGCCGTATAATCAAACGGCTTATCAAATGGCAATGGAAGCATCACGCCGACTGTTTGCACAGTTTAAGCTCCTTTTTTCTGCTTAAGATAGTCGGAGGAAAAACCGTTTACATGACGTTTTTTAAGTTTATCCATATTACCGTCTATAATTTCATCCATTGACAT
>CACWUA010000030.1 GCA_902763905.1 uncultured Pseudomonadota bacterium
TGCCTGGTTCCTCGTGTACTGCTTTTGTACACGTCGCTTAAAAACAACTGCGCATCTGACTCATTATCCGAGTTTTGGCGGGGCAGTGCCTGGTTCCTCGTGTACTGCTTGTGTACACGTCGCTTAAAAACAACTGCGCATCTGACTCATTATCCGAGTTTTGGCGGGGCAGTGCCGGATTCCTCGTGTACTGCTTTTGTACACGTCGCTTAAAAACAACTGCGCATCTGACTCATTATCCGAGTTTTGGTGGGGCAGTGCCGGATTCCTCGTGTACTGTTTGTGTCGTCTCAGAATAGTAGAATGTGTTCGAAAGAAATTTAGTTTATTCTTCGATAATTACAATAGCAAAGGCTAGTGGCATATCATCGCTCAAGCTGATATGGAGGCGTGGTTTGGCAGTCAGCTTTTGTAAGTATTTTGCCGCGGTTCCGCTGATTTTCAGTTCCGGTTTGCCGAGTTCGTTATGCAATACCTGTATGTCGCGAAAGAAAATTCCATCACGAAAACCGGTTCCGAGAGCCTTTACAAAAGCCTCTTTAGCAGCATAGTATTTTGCCAACAATTCCCGAAATCGTATGTCTTGAGCCATACTGCTCTTTTTTATTTCTGCTTGTTCATCTGTGCCTAAAATCCGTGCGGCAAAGTGCTGCAAATAGTCGGAAGTGTTTTGGATTCGTTCAATATTAACGATATCACAGCCCAGTCCCAATATCATCTTTTTTCTCCTTTAGCTTTGAACGGCGTTGAGCCATTTTATCCAATGTCATCTTAATAAGCTTAAATGACACAAACCAAGAAATTATATAATAGGGAATACATCCGATCAGCATCGGAAAAAATATCGGCCAAACGTCATGCCCGAAGTTGGCAAAATCGAGAGTGATCAAGGCTTTGCTGGCGGATTCAAAAGTTTTGAGAAAATTAACCTTATCCGGTGAAACAAAGTCTCCCAAAAAGAAATGACCGGTTGAAAGCACCGATATCCAGATAAACGGGAATGTCCATGGATTGCCTATAAGTGTACCGATAGCAGATGACACTATGTTTCCACGGATAATCCAAGCCGTAACGGCGGCAAGAACCAGATGAAGCCCGATAAAAGGTGTAAAAGAAACAGCAACACCGCAAGCAAATCCGGCGGCTATTGAATAAGGGGTACCTTGCAGATGTTTAAGCTGAACCAATATTTTCTTAAACATTCTGGTAAAATAATTTTTTATCTGTTCCAAAACAAACTCCTTTATTTGTTGGCGCGTGCAACATAGCTAATAAGTTTTTCGGCACGCATACTTAAAATTAAATTGTTTAATTGATCGACGTTTTTGACTTCTATATCGAGTAATATCTCAAAATAACTTAGTGTGCGATATGTAATATTCAAGTTTATAATGTTGGCTTCGGCTTTGGCCACAATATTGGCAACTTCTGCCAAAGCCCCAGGTTCATTGCTGAGCATGAGTTTCAGGCGGGCAACATGTTTTTCCTGTTCCGCATCTGCTCCCCAATCCACATCAAGCCAACGTTCCGGTTCATTTTCATAATTATGCAAAGACGGGCAATCAACTGTGTGAATGGTAACACCCTTTCCTGTGGTAACAATACCGACAATTCTGTCTCCCGGCAGTGGGTGACAGCAGCCGGCAAAATGCATTGCCATACCGTCAATCAAGCCGCGAATTTTAAGAGAGTCTTTTTTCTGTTCGGATTTTTTGTTGAATACCGGCAATTTGATGGCGCTGACAACTTTTTCCAGTTTGGATTGCCGATATCCGGGATGCATAATTCGCAACACATCCCATCCGGTTATCAATCCTTCTCCGACTTTAGCATAAACATCATCAATTGTCTCGGATTCAAAGTTAGAAAGGTATTGTACCAATTCTTTTTCTGAAAATTCCTGATCTTCCGATTTAAATAATTTTTCGATGATTTCCTTGCCTAAAGTAATAAATTGTTCGCGTTTGTTGATGCGTACATAACGACGAATCGCCGCTTTGGCTTTTCCCGTAACCACAAAGCGATCCCATTCCAGTGAAGGATGCTGGCTCTTTGAGGTCAGAACTTCAACTTGATCACCGTTTTGTAAAATGGTTCGCAGTGGCTTTATTTCACCGTTGATTTTGGCTCCGACACAAGTGTTCCCGACATTTGAGTGAATGGCGTAAGCAAAATCAACCGGAGTGGAGCCGACGGGCAAGCCGATTAAATCCCCTTTGGGAGTAAAACAAAATACCTGATCGTTATACATTTCAAGCTTAGTATTTTCCAAGAATTCATCAGGATTTTGTGCTTGATCCAGAATTTCCAGTAATTCACGCACCCAACGGAAGTTTTTACCTTCGGTATGTTGTCCCTGTTTATAGGCCCAGTGCGCAGCCACACCTTTTTCGTTTACTTCGTGCATTTCATAAGTGCGTATTTGTACTTCAATCCGCACATCAAGCGGACCGATTACACCGGTGTGCAGAGATTGGTACCCGTTTGGTTTAGGGGTTGAAATATAATCCTTAAAGCGGCGCGGTACCATGTGATATTTACTGTGAATTATTCCCAATGCCTGATAGCAATCGGCAACGGTGTCAACGCATATACGGAATGCCATAATGTCGGAAAGTTGTTCAAACGAGGCATTTTTCAGCTGCATTTTGCGCCATATAGAATAAGGGGCTTTTTCGCGGCCGGTAATAGTACAATGTACTTCGTTATCTGCCATATCTTTTTCTAATTGTTTGATGATTTTCGGGACAATATCACTTCCTTGCTCGCGTAAAAAATTTAAGCGGGTTACAATGGAGTCATGAGCATCTTTATAAAGTTCAGAAAAAGCGATTTCATTCATTTCTTCTTTGATTTCTTCCATACCGATACGCTCAGCCAGAGGGGCATAAATATCCAATGTTTCACGGGCAATACGGGCACGTTTGTCGGCAGGGCAAAATTTGAGCGTTCGCATATTATGAAGGCGATCTGCCAGTTTTATCAGCAATACGCGAATATCTTCCGACATGGCAAGCAATAATTTGCGAAAATTTTCCGCTTGTTTGCTGGAACCTGATTTATGCTCTAACATGGCGAGTTTGGTTAGCCCATCCACAAGCTGAGACACCTGTTCTCCGAAAAGTTCTCTGATTTCATCAAGTGTGGTATCGGTATCCTCAACAGTGTCATGCAAAAGAGCGGCAATGATTGAGGACGAATCCAATTTATATTTGGTAAGAATGCCGGCAACTTCAATAGGATGAGAATAATAAGGGTCGCCGGAAGTCCGTAGCTGCGATCCGTGTTTTTTTAAGGCAAATACATAGGCCCGATTAAGTGCGTCTTCATCCGCGTATGGGTCATAAGACTTTACCAAATCTACCAATTCATACTGCCGCAGCATGTTTTTCCCTCCAAACAAAAAAGCAAAACATATTCTATAAATAATATGCTTTGCTTTAATAAAAGTTAATTTGATGAAAAATTAATCTAAATCATCCATATCATCATCGTATGATTCATCACCGAAATCGGCACCGTCATCAAAATCAATATCATCTACATCGGAATCTAAATCCAGATTGTCATCATCATCGTTGCCGTCATGAATTTGCATAACGTTGTTTAAGTCTTCGTCGCTAATCATATCGCTGGAGAATTGAGCATCTAATTCTGCCAATTCTTTTTCGGCAGAAATAATTTCAACTTCTTCGTCTTCCGGTTCTTGAATTTCAACCAGCTTTTGTTGATTCTTAACCAAAGATTCCTGCAAATCTTCGATGCTGACGCGATTTTCAGATATTTCACGCAAAGCAATAACCGAATTTTTGTCGTTGTCACGGCTTACCTGAATCGGCGAACCGGCTTCGATATCTTTTGCTCTTTGAGCGGCAACCAATACCAAATCGTAACGATTAGGTATTTTATCAATACAATCTTCAACTGTAACTCTAGCCATTTTTTACACCTTATAAAAAAACTTTTTTATTGTGAAGAATTTATACATAGAATCTTTTGAAAAAGCAAGTGTTTTTTGTAAAAAATGGCTTAATCGAATAAATATGCCGATATTTGATATAATTATCTTGCACCGAGCAGTGAAATTGAAGAAATCGTATCCCCCATACCAACCAGCGTCAGCGGTTTTTCAACCAAGATTGCCGGAACGGCTATTAAATCATAATCTTTAACTGTGGTAATACCGGTTTGCGCAAGTTTCGGCGCATTGAGATACAAAGCCAAAGTTTGTAAGTTTTCGGCAGATTGCATACCGATATTTTGTCCTTGTGCCCATAGTAAATTATCAGGATTTTCGATATTGCCCAATCCAGCTTTGGCTGCGGCTATGGTGGACGCGAGCATCATTCCTCGTTTGTTTTGATTTGGGGTTGTGCGAAAATTTTTATCCTGCAAAGTTAAATACATCCCGAAGAAATGGAGCTGAATTCGCGGAGTGCAAAGTTTGTTTTTAAGGGTTTGCAGAATTTCAAACAGAATGGGCGCAGTCAGTTTTTTATTTTTGATTTCATCATACATTTGCGGTCGGCATATTTCTAATGCGTCTAAGGCTTCACGTTCGTTTAGTCCCAGCGAATCGGCGAGCGGCGCCAGTTTTTCTAAGATGAGGGTTCTGACGATTTTATCTTGTGTGGATGCCAATTCCAAGTGGATCACGGATAATGGATTATTTTTTTTCCAATTTTGCAGAATCGGCATAATCTCGTTAATCCGCTGCAATCCTCCGCGTTCCGACAGCAGATTATGAAAACCGGATAACAACAAATAGTCGAAGCCGAAACGGTTAAGGTGTTGCACAAAACTGTCATTAATTTTCAGTTCAAGGTTAGCCGTATCATAAGTGGCAATAAAGCGATTTGATTTGGGACAAGTATATTTTTTGCCGTATAATTCAAACGAATCGCCGGCAGCAAATTCGATAATCCGGTGAATCAGCGGTTCTTCTCGGTCGCGATTTATATCATAAGCTTTCTTTAGAGTTCCGTCGTTATCAAACGCCAGCAGATTGTCGGTATCTAAAAAACATTTTGCCTGTAATTGGGGATGTTGGGCCGTATGTACATATACTTCTTGCACTCCCAATGCAGCCATAACATTGGCAATAATGCCGGCCTGACCACCCATTTGCAACCGTTCACAACCGATATGTGTTTGTATCCATTTGTCTACAGTCTTGTCTTCACACAGCCACTCCTCGGCAATACCTTGCGTAAAACATTTAATAATGCCGCGCAACACATCTTTCGGTGAAATTAACTTGGTTTGCGGATTGAGTAAATCAGCAGGCGTGAGATTTATTTCTTGCGCCAGTTGGGCTAAATGCTCTCCGCTGATTTTGATAACGGCATCAATATTGGTATTGAATGCGGCGGCTGCGCGCTTTATTTGCCTTATGCACATCAATTGCTGCGGCACAATTTCATATTCACGGTGCCATATTTGTTGTAAGTCGGCGGTCATCAGTTTAATGTTCCATTTCTTTAAGACGGATGTTGGCAAGCGCATTCACAATCAGTGCGTTTACGGCGCTGTCAAAAGTAAGATATCTTTCTGCCTGCTGCTTCCATTGAACCAGAGGTTCAGAGTTTATTTTGGCATATTTCTCGCTTAGATTAATGGCTTCAAGTGCATCTTTTATGCGTCCTTCATGAACAAGATGCAAAACTTCGTCTTTTTGAGGAGTAAATACAGGTTTTTGCGACTGTTTTTGAGCAGTAACCTGCTTTTTTATCCATTTCCACACTTGTTGATACCATTTCTCCTGTGTCGGAAGTTCTGATTCGCTCTGGACTTTAGTTTTTATATCGGCAGTACCCAGTTCCGCGAATATTTTATCAAAATTGCGAATGAGTTTATGTTTGCCGGTAACTCCGGCGTTGGCAAAGTCGCGAACGATTTCTACGTTGCGTTCGGCAAGTTCGTTGCCCTGCGCCAAAATCTGCAATACTTCTGCTTCGTATGTAAAATTAACACCTTGTTCGGCCAAATCCCGAACAATGATGGCACCGCTGGCCAGCAAAAGTTCATGCGCAATTTTATCATTTTTAGGCGCAGTTACAGTTGCCGCTGAAGTCTGTGTCGGTGTCGGAGCGGATGCCGTGCTTTTTTCTTCGGTATTTTCTGCGGAAGTCGATTCTTCGTTACTATTGCCAAATCTATGTTCCAATTCACTACGCAAAGCAGCCAATTTTTGGTTGAGCTGGTTTTCACTGATACCGGCGGCATGTTCGACAATCGGGCGATTCTTAAGTCCGATTATTTCTTGGTCTAAGTGAAAAATACGGCTATTGACTGCCGATAATTTTTCATCGTAAGCTGTTTGTAATTTTTGTAAGGCAGCTGAGTTTATTTTTTCGGTTTGTTTCAGCTGCACTGTTAAATAACCTACGGCTCCTGCCAATAATAGGATAATAAACAGTATAAATTTGCGCCATCCGTGATGTTTTTTGTGTGGAAGCTCAGTCGGATGCGGTGGTTTATGCGGCTCCGGCTGCTGCACTTCAGCCAGAGGTGAATCGATAACTTTTTCCGGCGCAGAAATTACGTCTGGAGCTCTTTCTTCAGTCGGTTTTGGGTGTTTTTTATCATTTTTAGCCATTTTTTTATATCCTTTTTCTTGACAATTTAGCCGAATATAATTCATATATTTACAATAAAAATAGTTTAAATAGAGTGAAAAAATCGTTTTTGGGAAAAACAATGATTGTTTTGGGTATAGAAAGCAGTTGTGATGATACGGGAGCCGCGGTGGTTTCCGACAGTAAAGAAATTTTGGGCGAAGCTCTGCAATCACAGGAAGAACATAAGCAATACGGCGGAGTAGTACCGGAAATTGCTGCCAGAGCACATTTGGAACATATTGATGAGATTGTCGCGTTATGTTTGCAACGGGCGCACATTGAGCTTAATGAGGTTGATGCAATAGCCGCTTCATGCGGTCCGGGGCTCATCGGCGGTGTGGTTGTGGGAGCAATGACGGCAAAAGCATTGTCTTTAGCTCTCAATAAACCGTTTGTGGCGGTTAATCACTTAGAGGGACATGCGTTATGCGCGCGAATCGCCAATAATATTGAATTTCCATATTTATTGTTGCTGGTTTCCGGCGGACATTGTCAGATTCTGATAGTCAAAAATGTGGGCGAATATGAGCGTTTGGGCACAACAATCGATGATGCGGCCGGTGAGGCCTTTGATAAAGTGGCAAAAATGCTGGGATTGGGATATCCCGGTGGTCCGATGATTGAAAAAATGGCTGCAATCGGAAATGATGCGCGTTTCACGCTACCGCGTCCACTCTTAAATTCCGGCGATTGCAATCTATCTTTTTCCGGTTTGAAAACTGCAGTGCGCAAAATTATCGAATCCTATTCTTCGGACGGAATGATTGAGCATGTCATTTTACCAAAGCAAGATGTGGCGGATATTTGCGCTTGCTTTCAAATGACTGCAACCGATTGTCTGGTGCGTAAATTGGAGCGGGCGATAACTTATTTTAAGCAAAAATATCCGGATGGAGAGCATCTGGTGGTTTCCGGAGGTGTGGCTTCAAATACATATTTACGTAATGCTTTGAAAAATTTGGCACAGAAAAACGGTTTGGAATTTGCGGCACCGCCAATACGTTTTTGCACCGATAACGGAGTAATGGTGGCGTGGGCCGGATTGGAGCGCTATCGTTTGGGATATACCAATGATTTGGATTTTAAACCGCGTCCGCGCTGGCCTCTTGATGAAGATGCACCGAAAGCTCCGGGAGCCGGCGGAGTAAAAGCATGACGCGCGCAAAGGCGGAAATATCGGAGATTATGCGGATTTTTGCCGGTGAAAATCCCAATCCGCAATGTGAGCTTAATTTTCATAATCCATATACGCTGTTGGTGGCGGTTATGCTCTCGGCGCAGAGCACCGATAAAGGAGTTAATAAAGCTACCGCAGAGCTGTTTAAAATTGCCGATACACCGCAAAAAATGCTGAATCTGGGTGAAGAAAATCTTAAAAAATATATCAAAACTATCGGGCTTTTTAATAATAAGGCCAAAAATATCATATTGATGAGCCGGCAGCTTATTGCTGATTTTGACGGAAAAGTTCCTACCGACCGTGATGTATTGACTACACTGGCTGGAGTTGGGCGTAAAACCGCCAATGTGGTGATGAATGTGTGGTATCATCAGCCGACTTTGGCGGTGGATACGCATGTTATGCGAATCGCGCATCGGCTTGATTTCAGCAAAGGAAAAACACCGCTTGAGGTAGAAAAAGACTTGCTGAAAGTTTTGCCGGAAGAATACGTTATAAATACCAATCATTGGTTTGTTTTGTTTGGGCGTTATATTTGCAAAGCACAAAAACCGCTGTGCGGAAAATGTCCGATTGATACTTATTGTCGGTGCAATGATAAGCAAAAATAAAAGTATAGCGTCTATTTACAGCTTTTTTATCAAATCAGCAATCTCAGCGGCGGCATTTAATGGCTGCGGAGCTGAAACAGGTGTGTTATCGCCAAGCAAAACCGCGTATTTTTTATTGAGTAAAGACAGAGCAAAGCGATGATGTTTAGGGGTGAGCCATTTATCTCCGCCGACAAATAAGTAGAGCGGTTTACCGGCACCGGTAGCTTCGCAACACATCGAAACCGAATCGGCCGTAATGACGATATTGTCTGCACAGGCTAAAAATCCGGAGTATGGATTATCACCGGCAGCTCCCCAATAGTACTGATACTGCGGAATATCTTGCAAAGCTTCTTTGATAATATTTTCAGCTTCTGCGCCGGTGCGGCGTGAAGTGGTAACCAAAATCGAACCGCCGATTTTTTGCTTTAATTCTCTTATACCGCGGCATAAAGCTTTTACGTCTTCTGCGGGAAAAGGTTTGCCTTTAATCGAACCGCCGATAATAACCGCAGTCAGCGGCTTGGGGAGGGCAGAAAATTTGCCGGCCCATTCAGCCCGTGCAGCGGCCAGATATTGCTGAGTTATTTGGTGCGGACAACCGGTTATGTAATGGATATTGTCAGTTGTTTTTTTATTTTTATCGTGTTCCGGCACAGCCACCAAATCAAATTCACTCAGTCCGGCGCTGCCGGGATGCATCAGCTGAATGATTTTGGTGTGAGGTGATTTTTTCTTGATATAGCGTGCAATAGGTGCAGTGCGCCGGCTTATGGATAAAACATAATCGGGATACGGTGCCGTAATCCGTTGCTTGCTGGCCTCAGTAATTCCCAGAAGCGAACGCCCGCGAATCCAGTTCGGAAGAGCGGCAAATTTAGTGTATTCAACAGGTTTTGTGATAATTTCAAAGCTATCGTCATTCAGCGCATTCAAAACCCCTAAGGCCTGATTGACGCTGCCGCGGCGATTATCCATTAAGCTCCAAATTGTTTTTTTCATTCAGTTCCTCGTATTTATCGATTTTGTTCATAATATATGCCATCTCTTGAATATGGCAAGTTTTTTTGTCATGGCTTGGGCAAAACGCTGTTAAGTAATCCTTAACACCTTATGATATACAGTGTTTGCGAGGATAACCCCAAGGTTATAAAGAGAGGAATTATGAAAAAGTTTGCTTTTATTGCGTTGGCGGCTGCATTATGCGGTTCGTGTTTAGCCAGACCAGAGGCGGAAGTTGCCCGTCAGCCGGTTGCGGAAATTGATAATTCGCAAGTCTATACGTATTCTCCGGAAACAACGGTGGTTGAGGATGCGGAATTTTATCGCGGTAACATTGTGGTTAAAACAATGGGTGATGATTATGTTATTTATGAGTATTCCGATGTCCGTATCGATAAAGTTGCTTCTTTGGCTGCGCAATATTGCTATGAAATTGATCCTAATTTGAGTGCATATCTGCGGGATATTTATTTGCAAAAGAATCATAAAAGACGCGCAACATTTGATTGCATTGACCTTGCAACCCGTTAAATGTATCCCTATATAATCTTAATAGGGAGAAAACGGTTATGACAAAGGACTTATATCAGGTTTTAGGAGTGAGCAGAACGGCAACGGAGGCCGAAATTAAGTCGGCTTATCGCAAGCTCGCACGCAAATATCATCCGGACTTGAATAAAGATGATAAAAATGCGGCCGAAAAATTTAAGGAAGTGTCAAACGCTTACGATATTATCGGTAATGCCGAGAAACGCAAAAAATATGATAATAACGAAATAGATGCCGAAGGTAAGCCTACCGGTTTCGGTGCAGGTTTCGGCGGCGGTACCGGCGGATATGATTTTGGCGGCGGTAATCCTTTTGGCGGTTTTAAGCGCGGCTCAGGCGGAGGTTTTAGCGGAGCACAAGGGTTTGATTTTTCTTCTATTTTTGATGAAGATATTTTTTCGCAGTTTACCGGCGGTGGCGGAAGAGGACGTAGTTCGGCACGCAAAGGACAGAATGTGTCATACAACATGAATGTTGATTTTTTGGACGCAGCCAGAGGAATCGAAAAACAGGTTAATTTAGGCGGTAAAAGCGTGAATGTAAAAATTCCGGCCGGTACGCAAGATGGTCAGACACTGCGGCTGAAGGGTATGGGAAATGCCGGTATCAACGGCGGTGCCGCCGGCGATGTTTTGATTACGGTAAACGTGGGTGAACATCCGTATTTTAAGGCGGACGGTTTGAATGTTTTGCTCGATTTGCCGATTTCGGTGGTGGAAGCGGTAAAAGGCGCCAAAATTACGGTGCCGACCGTTAACGGCAAGGTTATGGTTAAGGTGCCGCCGATGTCGTCAAGCGGTGATAAACTGCGCCTGAAAGGTCAGGGAATCAAGGCTAAAAACGGGCAGGGCGATGAGATAATCACGCTGCAAATTATGTTGCCGCACGAAAAGGACGATAAACTGGCGGAGGCCGTCGATAAAATTACCAATTATGCCGTGAGGAGTTTTTAATGCTGTTGGAAACACTGAAAGAATTTGACTGGATGAATGAACCGCAGCGGGTACGGTTTGATGAAGAAGGTATGCACGTCGCCGCTAAATACCGTACAGATTTTTGGTGTTGTGAACGTTACGGTTTTCAAAAAGATGACGGGCATTTTTTCTTTAGTTATGTTTTGGGTGATTTTTGCTGCGATTTGGATTGGAGCAGCGAAAATTTGAATGTGTTTGATCAGTGCGGAATAATGGTGCGCACTGATGTCAATAACTGGTTTAAGGCGGCTTTGATGTATGAGAATGAAAATACACCGTTGCTGACGACTTCGCTGACAAACGGCGGCTTTTCCGATTTGGCGACGGTGCCGCTGCCGGCCGGAGTTAAGCATGTGTGGTATCGCTTAAAAAAGAAAAAAGGATGCTATATTGCCAGTTATTCGTTGGACGGACAGAATTATGTGCAGCTGCGGAAGTTCTATTTATTAAATGACAATGATGAAATGAAGATAGGGGCGTATCTGTGTTCACCGCAGCATGATGATTTTGAGGCGGTTTTGCACGGATTGACACTGACTTAAACAACGGCGGATAAGAAACGTTATTCAACGGAGCAAAAAGAAAGCCCTCTGAACCTTGCGGTATCAGGGGGCTTTCCTTTTTTTAATTACTGAAGTCGTACTCAGCACCACTTGTGATGGTGTATACGTCATCAGTTACCACCTGTGTGGTATTGGCCTTTGCTCTTGCACCGCGCTTCGCAGCGTAGCGCTGAGCGGCGCGCTTGGTATCGGCGTGCTTCCGAGCCTCGTAGTTTGAGTCGCTACGAGATTTCGTTGCTGAACCAATCAGTTGCATAAGAGATGCCATTTTGGACATCTCAAACGCATACTCATTGGCGGCAGCAATGAAGTCGCCGCCATGATATCTTGCACGCATGCGAGCTGCGTGCACAATTTCTGTTCCGAGCATCTGGTGTGCTCTGAGATGCTGCCCAAAAGGAACAGCATCTGTAGAAATTTTTATTCCACCCACCAATGTTATGGTGGATGAATTTGCATACATAATCATCTGTGCCTTAGTGGTGGCGCAGAAAACCATAAAAAGAGCTACTAAGATATACTTCTTCATACTCTTTATTTTTTTAGGTTTCTCTCGTTATCACCTTGCGGCGACGAAACTTAAAATCTGAAATCTGATGTTTTTCGATTGCAAACTTCATCATATCTACTCCGCAGCTGTTTGTCTGAGACAAAGCAGTTTCCCTAGCCCGCAGGCATTGTGCTCTTTATTTTCGGGAAGGAGGATTTGATTGGTTCGCATTCAAAAAGCAAAAGACTCAAAATTTTAAAACGAGCGAAATTAGTTTAACTTCAATTAAAAAAACAATTACCTAAGGCTCACACAAAAAACGAAAGTATTTTATCGTTATGCTTGATGCAAGATGGGCAATGTTTTTAAAAAAGAAGCTATATAAAATTCATATATACATTCTTAAAACATAATCCCTAGGTTAATCAACGTCAGTATAACCGATTTTTTGTGAAAAATCAAGTAAAAAACGGTATATTTTGTCTAAAAGATGTTTTTATGTGTGAAAAACGGTCACAACCTGAAAATTTGTATTGTATTCTCGGATAAACAACGTATAATCAGCCAAGGTTTAACTATATTTTTAAGGCAAAAAAGATGTTGGATATTAAATTTATTGCAGATAATACCGATTGGGTGAAAAAGAGCTTGGGGCGCAAGGGTTTTCCGGCCGAGAAGGTGGATGAGCTTTTGGCGACGTTTTATGAAATGAATAAGCTCAAAACCTCATCGCAGGCGTTGGCGGAAGAAAAAAACAAGCTCAGTAACTCGATAAAATCCGCATCAAATGAAGAAAGACCGGCCATTATCGCCAAGAGTAAAGCCGTGGGTGAAGAATTCAAAAAAGAACAGGAACAATTGGCGGTTCTGGAAGAAAAATTTAATGATATGATGCTCCGGATGCCGAACTATCCGAGTGAGGAAAGTCCGGACGGACCTGATGATTCGGCGAATGTAGTGCGGCGCAAAGTCGGTGAAATTCCGCACTTTGATTTTCAGCCGAAAGACCATATCGAACTTATGGAAATCAATGACTGGAGCGAAATGGAGCGAATCGCCAAAGTTTCCGGTTCGCGCACTTATGCGATTAAGAACGATTTGGCGCAGTTGGAGCTGGCAATTCATATGTTGGTGATGGATAAATTGCGCGAACACGGCTTTACGTTAATTACGGTGCCGGCACTCTCTAAGGAAAAACCGCTGTTTAATCAGGGCTATTTGCCGTTTGCTCGCGACGAGATTTATTATATGCCGGCCGACGATTTATATTTGTCGGGTACGGCAGAGCTGATTTTAAACTCACTTCGCGCCGATGAAATGCTGACGGAGGCTGATTTGCCGGTGTTGTATGCCGGATTTTCACCGTGTTTCCGCCGTGAAGCCGGTGCCGCCGGTAAGGATACCCGCGGTTTGGTCAGAGTTCATCAGTTCTTCAAAACCGAGCAATTCGTAATTTGTAAAAACGATATGGCGGAAAGCGAAAAATGGCATAAAACTTTGTTGCAGATTTCGGAAGAAGTTTTGCAGGATTTGGAATTGCCGTATCAGGTGTTGGAAGTTTGCACAGGAGATATGGGCGCGCCGAAGTATCGACAATATGATTTGGAGGCGTGGGTGCCGTCGCAGAATTGCTATCGTGAAACACACTCTTGCTCGAATATTACGGAATGGCAAGCGCGCCGCACCAATTTGCGCTATCGCGGCAACGATGGCAAAGTGCGTTTTTGCCATACACTGAATAACACCGGCATTGCCACGCCGCGAGCGTTGGTGCCGTTTATTGAAAATCATCAGCAGGCCGACGGTACGGTACGAATTCCGGTTAAATTGCAACCGTATTTGGGCGGTAAAAAGTTTATAGGTAAAAATGCAAAATAAAGTTGCGCAAATACTCGAATTTATGAAGATTCTGGACAAGGTGTGCTTGGTCAAGCGAGCCACCTTGCTTTCTGACGGCAGCAGCGAGACCGATTCTTCGCACAGCTTTAAGTTGGCGTGGCTGTTGATGTTGGTGTATCCGTATTTGAAGCACGAATATAATTTTACGCGGCTTTTGGAATTGGCGCTGGTGCATGATATTGCCGAGGCGGAAATCGGCGATTGCCCGAAGGCGGTGCAACGGGCGAATCCGGAGGCTAAAAAGCTTAAAGATGCCCAAGAATTGGCAGCAATGCAAACATATAAAAAAATTCTGCCGACGGAGTTGGGTGCGAGAATATATGATTTGTGGCGCGAATACGAAGATAAAAAAACGCCGGAATCGCGCTTGGTTACCGCGCTCGACAAAGTTGATGCCAATTTGCAGGCCAATCAGCACAAAAACGGCGATGTGCGCTATTGGTTGGAGTGTGAGGACGGTGCACAATATCTGACCATCAACACCGAAAAAAAGCAGGTGGTGGCGGTTTTGGACGAGCCGATTATCGAAAAATTGGAAGATGCCGTGATTGAACTGTCGCTGGATAATCTCAAAAAGTGCGGTATAAAAATTTAACTGTTCGGTAAAATACAGATGAGGCAATATTATGCTGTTAACAACGCAACGCAAAATCAAAAAATGGATTGTACGCCTGTTGTGGTTTATGTTTTGCGGATTCATAATTTGGGCCAATTATAATCGTTTTAATCATAATAACTTTGCCAATTATGAAAAAGCCGTGGATTTCGGCAGAGTGCGTGAAGTAGAGGATGTGGTGCAGCCGGTTATTGCAGCGGTGTTTTATCGCAACGATAAGGCAAAACATAAATCTCTGACCAGTTATTTGAGCCATTGGGATCGTGACCGTATTCAGAATCCGAAAATGTTGGCGGTTCCGAAACAAATTACACCGGAAAGCAAACAGGTTATATCTAAACTTTATGCCGAAATAAACAAAGCCGGAAAGTATGATCAAATTTTGCTGATTTATAACGGTTTATTTACAGAAAAAGAGCATTTGGCGTTGCTGAAACACCAGTTCAAAACGGCTGCCGTAACATTATTTCCGGTTGATAAAAATGAAGTTGAGCTCGAAAAGAAAGCAGAAAAAACGCTCAATACCGATAAAATGCTGATAGTAGCACTACTGGAACTGAATGAGGATGAGCAGGATAAATTTTTGCTTGATGAAATGATATATCTGGCGCAGAAAAAATCGTATAAAATACGTATTTTTGATGAAGTTGATACACAACTGGCGCAGGCACAGGAAGAAAATTATGCGTCTTGGTTCGAAACAGAAAACGGAAATAAAATATCGGAGCTGCAGCGGCAGAAAAATAATTTAGTCAAATATAAGGAGCATTATGGCGCCGATATTCTTAATTATTTTACCCATAATTTGGCATTATCCCCCGAGACTTCGATATTTTGGCCGGATAAAACGGCGCAGACATACCGTTTATTTGATCGTGGTGCGGTATATATTCGCTTTTTCGGCACAAACGGAAAAGAAATATTCTCGCGGGCTAAAATCGGCAAAAATAAGGGAATTATCGTAGCGGTTATAGAGTTGGCGCGTAAGGCGGTGATAAAAGTCAAGCACCGTATAGCATCTTATAAAATATATATTCTGACTGAATTGGAAAAAATTGAAAAGGATATAAATACTCCATTGATTAATTATTTGGAAACAGATGACGGTGTATATATTCAATACCGCGGTCACAATGCATTGTTGGCGGCAGATGAGCGTCCGCAAGATGAGAGAGCATTGATGACTGCTTTAAGAATTAGAGCCAAAGTGCCGGATTCCGCCGCGGATTCGGATATAGAATATTATAAGTTTAAAACAGTGGAGATACAAAATGAAAATTAACGGATTTAAAATCAAATATTCTGCAGCGGATATTAAAAAGCGCGTAACTCAGCAAATGCGGAAAATAGAGCTGATTGACAGAGAACACGAATCGTATAAAAATTTGTCGGCCGGCGATAAAAAAGCGCTGAAATATTTGGTTAATGCAGCGCGGATTATCAACGACGTGGCTCTGGAAATGGATCATCCGATGAATTTGGTGCAAAAACAAGCATTGGAAGTAGCTGCCGAAAAGAGTCCGTATGCTGCAAATACTCTTAAGTTGTTTAATTCGCTGAACGGTGTGGCCGGCTCAAACGGTGTTGATAAGGAGCCGGTAGAAATTTTTGAGGGAATTCATCAATACGAAGGACGCAATTTTTATCCGACGGATTTAGATGCAAAAGAATTGGCACAGATTATCAATAAAATGCTGGACGAAGGTAAATCCGATGAAGTTCGTAAGATTTTGAGCGCGCGCACAATGGTGCGCCGAGACGGGGAATATTTGAAAGCAATCGATTATACGGAGTATTTTGCCGATGAATTTTCGGAGATAGCTAATGAGTTGGAATGCGCCGCTCATTTTACCGATGATGAGTTGTTTAAGGATTATCTTGGTTGGCAGGCACAAGCTCTGTTGCAAAATAATGAAGAAATGGACATTTTGGCAGACAAACATTGGGCAGAAATGCAAGATACTCCGCTGGAATTTACTTTAAGCCGCGAAAATTATGATGATAAACTTACGTCAAAATTATTCTCGGATAAAAAGCTATGTGCTAAGTTGGAGAAATTTAAGATTAATCCGGTGCCAAAAGATATGCTCGGTATTCGAGTCGGGATTGTCAATCGTAAAGGTACGGAGTTGTTGCTGAAGTTTAAAGAAGAAATGGTTAAATTGGCAAAATTGATGCCGTATAACGATAAATATGAACAAAATGTCGGCGGTACCAAAGGTTTGAAACAAACAATGGTTGATGTTGATATTGCCGCTCTGACCGGAGATTATGCTTTATGTCGCGGCGGCATTACTCTGGCGCAGAATTTGCCGAACAACGACAAGCCGAGTCTGATGCGAGGTGGCGGCAGGCGTAATGTATATCATCGACAGGTGCGTCATGGCGGCGAATCGGAGAAAACTAAGGAAATACTGGAAAAATTGGTTATACCTGAATTGCATAAATATTATAATAGCGAATATGATCATTTATTTACCATCGGTCACGAAAACGGACATTCTTTAGGACCTGATAGCACGTATCAGACTGCACTCGGCATTTATCATCACATTATTGAGGAGCATAAAGCTGATATGATTTCGGCAGCGATGAT
>CACWUA010000031.1:0-4212 GCA_902763905.1 uncultured Pseudomonadota bacterium
TCGGCATCATTGCAGATGGCACTTTGCGGACATTCGGCAATACAAGCACCGCAATCAATGCAGGTATCCGGATCAATAACCAGCTGAGAACCGGCGTCATGCATGGCACTTACCGGACAAATAGAAGCACATGTACCGCATTTAATACAAGAATCGTTAATTACTGAAGGCATTTTTTTATCTCCTTTAAATAGTTTACGTTTGTGTTAAGGCGCAGTTTATCCGATTTAATCAGAAAATCAAGAAGTTTTTTTAATAATGAAACTATTTGCGCAAATATGCGGTTAAATATCAAATTGTGGAATATTTTATCAAAAATTTAACAAAAAAAATATATACATATAATAAAAAGTAGTGTATTGTATTGATATTGATTCAGAAATGGAGGAGGCGTCCTATGCGTATAACAGGGATTTTAAAATACGGATTGATACTATGTGCTTTTTATTGCGCTGTGGGTGTATCTCCGTCTTTGGCAGATATTTGTTTTCTTCCGACAGGTGAGTGTGAACAAGCGGTTTTAACCAAAAGACCGAATACAGATTTGGTAGGCTGCGAAACTTATATCAATACAGGAAGATATTATAGAGGAATCCAGATGGGTATGGTTTGTATTGATGCCAATATTCCGCAATGTCCGGACATGTATGAATGTACGGTAACGGGGTGCGAAGAAAACGGTTACAAACTTAAAGGAACAACAAATAAAAACAGCTGGCCGGCGGGTTACGACAGAAATTCTTGGGCTTGCGAATCTTGTTTGCATCTTGGTAAATATTTTTGGAAATGTACGCCAAGTACTTGTCAGCAGCCTTATGTAACACGTAATGCGTGCACGGAAACTCAGACATTTCGTGTGGTAGATAATGCCGGATACAGTGGTAAAGAAAAATGCGGTGAGTGTATAGAAAATTCCGCATTAGGTTGTGGTAACGGATTAGTTTCTCAAATTCCGTTCGGCTGCTATACTTGCGAAAAAGTAAAGACAACAGGCAAGGGTGGGATTGCATGCTACAAATGCCGTGAAATGTCAGGCGGATATGTTACGGAAACCGTGTATAATTCTCGGTACGACAGCTCTTGTTATGATCATAAGAGCAAACGTGCGGCAGATGGCGGCATGTGCTATAAACATATAGAGAAAGAATGTCCGCAGGATCAATATCGCGCGGTAGAGGTATTTAAGGGTAAGGATATTTGCAAATGTCGCGATTATGAATATGTGTTTGAACTCGGCAGTTCAAATACGGTAATTCCGGCAAGCGGTGGCACCGTAAACATTCCGGTAATATCAACCAGAACCGGTAATGAAACAGTTTATCATGATTATTCGGCACCATCCAATATAAGTGATTGTTCAATCTCTAAATCGGGAACGGGCGCACTGTCTGTATCTTGTCCGGCAAATTATAGTCAAAGCAGTGACAAGGTATATTCATTTAAAATTACGCAGACTAAGCTTGATGAGGTTACAGTTAACGAGTTAACCGTTTCGGTGACGGTTGAAAAGGATTCTTGTCCGGGGTCGACTCAATTTGGGCAGAGCTGCGGTTCCGGATATGAGGCTAAAAAAGCAGGAACCTCCGCAACCGGAACAGACTGCTATGAGTGTTCTAAAAAAGATTGACTGCAACATTTTAATACAGACTGACACAAATAAGAGCGTCGGATATATCTTATTCCGACGCTCTTACTACATTAGTGAGTTAACTTTGCAATTAATGGTTTGACTTTTTTCAATACATCTTGCAGCCCATAACATTCTTCGCCGCTATTGTATAAAACGACAATTTCATCTCTGGTGAATACATCAACCAATAAATACTTTTCTCCAAGCGATGCTAAAACATAACGCGGATAAAAGCATCTGTAAACAACGTCATAATCATCTTCTAAAGAATTTACGCAAAGCTCAAAAAGAAAACGACTCTGATCCGACACGCTCTGTGTCGATGATGCCATCTGTTCATTTTCCACAAAAATACTGTCGGCTGAACAACTCTGAGCCGAAGTCAGACGGCTGAAAAACAGCACACTGACCAACATAATAACTTTTCTCATATAAATATATTTTGACACAATAATAGTATATGATTTTACATAAAAATCAAGTATTTTTTATGCTATCTTATTGAAATATTTATAAGAGCTATTATTTTGCATTGCAAATACAGTTACAAAGGAAAAACAATGGCGGAATACAGAACGGACTTGCTTATTTTGGGCTCCGGACCGGCAGGATATACGGCGGGAATTTATGCCGCTCGTGCCGGAATTAGTGCACTGGTGGTTTCCGGTTCGCAACGCGGTGGGCAGTTAATGATGACACACGAAGTTGAAAATTATCCCGGTTTTGATGTGGCATTAAGCGGAGCCGATTTAATGGAACGCATGCAAAAACAAGCGGAAAATCAGGGGGTACGTGTTATAGATGATGAAATTACCGAAGTGGATTTTTTTGACCATCCGTTTTGTTGCAGTTCCGCTGCCGGCAATTCTTATGTTTCGCGCGCTATTATCATTGCTACCGGTGCGTCAGTTAAATGGCTTGGTTTGCCGAGTGAACAAAAATACATAGGACACGGTGTTTCGTCTTGCGCCACTTGTGACGGTTACTTTTATAAGAATAAAGAAGTTGCGGTGGTTGGCGGCGGTAATACGGCATTGGAAGAAGCACTTTATCTGACTAATTTTGTGGATAAAGTATATTTAATTCATCGCCGCCATTCGTTTAATGCCGAATATGTGTTACAGCAGCGTTTGCATGAAAATCGCAAAGTTATAATCATGTGGAACAGTGTGGTAGATGAAGTTATAGGCCGCGAAAATCCGTTGGAGGTGACCGGTCTGAAAGTGCGCAACGTCAAAACCGATACGGTTAAATATGTCAATGTGTCAGGAGTGTTTATAGCCATCGGTCATCATCCTAATACCGATTTATTCCGTAAATATCTCAAAATGAGCTCCACCGGCTATATCAAAACCAAAGAAGATGGTTGCACTACCGATATCAAAGGGGTTTTTGCTGCAGGGGATGTGTGCAATCCATACAGACAGGCCATAATTGCTGCCGGTTGCGGTGCCAAAGCTGCTATCAATGCCATCAAGGGCTTATAAACGTTGCAACGCTTATTAATATGCTATCATTATTGATAAAATAAAAATAATACGCTCATTATTGCTATAAAAAAAGAACCGCACAACGGCGGTATCTTTTAAATTTTTATGCGTCTTTATGGCGGAATGTAATGCGTCCTTTAGTCAAATCATACGGTGTCATTTCAATATCCACCTTATCACCGACCATTACGCGAATGCGAAACTTCCGCATCTTACCGGCGGTGTGTGCCAGAATTTCCACCCCGTTTTCCAACTTTACGCGAAACATAGCATTCGGTAACTTTTCAATAACCTCACCGGTTAGTTCTATTAATTCTTCTTTACTCATACAAAAACCTCAAATTTATTCAAATTTGCCTTTGGTATAAACGCATAAAATTTATTTTGCAAGTAATTTGTTATTTTTACATACTATTTTTTGGCCGTAACGATTTTGATGGCTTCTTCTTGCGTCAGCTCGCTCGGAGCATAACCTTTCGGAATTGCATAGTTATTGCGCCCGCATTTTAAGTACATTCCGTAGCGTCCTTTACTCAAAACAATATCTTCCTTAGTCTGCGGATGTTTGCCTAAAACTTTCGGTTCAGGTTTGGCTACTGCATGTTGCAGAATTTCTGCAGCACGTTCGGCCGTCATATTAAAAATATTGTCATTGCCGGTTAAAGACCTTGACTTTGTTCCTTGTTTTACATATTGACCGAATTTTCCAATATTAACTTCAATCCCGTTACCCAAATCACGCGGCAACGAAACTAAAATTTCCGCCTGTTCCGCCGTCAGTTCTTCCGGTTTTACAAACTTCGGCAAAGCCACACGTTTCGGTTTTTCGGTAGTGGCGGTTGCATCTTCGCCGAGTTGAACATAAAAACCGTACGGACCTTTTTTAAGATAAACATTCATATCGCCGTGTTGACACATCAGCTTATTTTCGTTTTGTACCGAACGAATTGCCGTATCATTAGCGTCTTTCTGTTCTTCCTCTTTGGTATCGGTCAGCGGCTTGGTATAACCGCACTCCGGATAATGCGAACAGCCCAAAAAGGCTCCGTATTTACCGAATTTGATACTCAAACGTCCGTCGTGACATTGCGG
>CACWUA010000031.1:4225-31534 GCA_902763905.1 uncultured Pseudomonadota bacterium
CCGAACCGTCTTCGCGCGGCGGAAACAGGTGCGCCGACAGAGCTTCGTCAATACGATTGATTACTTCGGTCAGTTGCAGCGGCTGTACGCTTTCCACGGTTTTGATAAACTTGGTCCAAAAGCCACCTAGCAACTTTTTCCACTCCATGTTGCCGGAAGAAACATCATCAAGATATTCTTCCAACTGCGCCGTAAAATCGTATTCCACGTATTTTTTGAAGAAGTTTTCCAAAAATACCGTCACAATACGGCCGCGATCTTCCGGAATAAAGCGCAGTTTTTCGACTTTTACATATTTACGCTCTTGCAAAACCGCAATAATATTGGCATAAGTCGACGGGCGACCGATACCGAGTTCTTCCAGCTTTTTAACCAAACTGGCTTCCGTAAAGCGCGGCGGCGGTGTGGTAAAGTGCTGTGTCGGCTTAATCTCGCCTTTACTAACCTTCTCTCCGGCTTCCACATTCGGCAAAATAACGTTATCGTCATCTTCGTCCGAATCGTCTTTGCTTTCCTGATACAGTTTCAAAAAGCCGTCAAACTGAATAACCTGACCGGTGGCACGCAACAGTATCTTATCATCGGCTGATTTGGCATCTACAACCACCTTATCCAATATTGCCGGATTCATCTGACAGGCAACGGTGCGTTTCCAAATCAACTCATAGAGTTTATGGGCGTCGCTATCGAGTTTTATCTCCATTTTTTTCGGCGTATTCATAACATCGGACGGACGAATCGCCTCGTGTGCCTCTTGCGCATTCTTGGTCTTATTTTTATATTCTTTGGCAGTTTTCGGTAAATACGGTCCGCCAAAATACTTTTCAATGGCCGCACGGCAAGCATTTATCGCATCTTTGGAAAGATTTACCGCATCGGTACGCATATAAGTAATAAAGCCGTCTTCATAAAGTTTTTGCGCCACTTGCATAGTCTTTTTGGCAGAAAAGCGCAATTTGCGCGCTGCTTCCTGTTGCAAAGTAGAGGTGGTAAACGGTGGAGCCGGATAACGGCTGGCTTTTTTGCGTTCCACATTATCAATATGAAAGTCCTGAGCTTCGATTTTGGCTTTGGCGTCTGCGGCTTTTTCGGCAGTATTGATGGTAAACTTTGCCAATTTCTTACCGTCGAGATTAATTAAGTGTGTCAGCATTTGAGCATTGTTTTGCGTCAAAAGATTGACGTCAACCGTCCAATATTCTTCCGGCTTAAACTTTTCAATTTCGTTTTCGCGTTCACAAATCAGGCGCAATGCCACCGATTGTACACGTCCTGCCGATTTTGAGCCCGGAAGTTTGCGCCATAATACCGGCGAAAGGGTAAAGCCCACCAAATAATCAAGCGCACGACGGGCCATATAGGCGCTGACCAAATCCTGATCTATTTCGCGCGGATTTTCAATACCTTCTTTGACCGCCGACTTGGTAATTTCGTGAAACACAACGCGCTGAATTTTTTTGCCGGTAAGTTTCTTCTTTTCTTTTAATTCTTCCAAAATATGCCATGCGATTGCCTCTCCTTCTCTATCCGGGTCGGATGCGAGAATAAGCGTATCACAATCTTTAAGCGCGGTAATAATATCGTTGAGGTGTTTGCGTCCGGCAGGGCTGAATTCCCATTGCATGGCAAAATCTTTATCCGGATTGACCGAGCCGTCTTTGCTCGGCAAATCGCGAATATGCCCGTAGCTGGCAAGAACCTTATAATCAGAACCCAAATATTTATTGATTGTTTTGGCTTTTGCCGGAGATTCCACAACGACTAATTTCATTTTTTCATCCTTTAATTTTTGCTATTTTGTTACCGGCATGTCGCTCGATTTTGCCGGCAAATTCCAAATCAAGAATCTGCGCAAAAAAATCTGCCTGCGACAACCCGCAAGTACGCAATAATTCGTCAATATCAACTCCTTCATACGAAACCAAATCAAGCAACTTGACATTTGTGTCGGCCGTTTCCGACATCGGAATCGATACTTCTTTATGTGCAGAAATATTTACTTGATTTTTCGGTTTGTCAAGGGGGATACGCAAAGTTTTTTGCTCTTTAATAAGTTGATTTTGCCTCATACTTAATACATTAAGTATATCATCGGCATTCTCTGTTAATAACGCACCTTCTTTAATCAGTTGGTTGGGACCGGCCGAGCGGCTTTCCATTGGTGAACCGGGAACCGCAAATATTTCTTTACCTTGTTCTAATGCCAGTTTTGCCGTAATCAATGAGCCGGAATGAATACCTGCTTCAACCACCAGAGTGGCCTCTGTGAGACCGGCAATAATACGATTTCTGCGCGGAAAGTTAGAAATCTGAGCTTGCGTACCTAAAGGTAATTCGGAAATGAGCAAACCGTTATCCCGAATATTAAAATAAAGTTCGGTATTTTCCACCGGATAAGGCACATCAACACCTGTTCCCATCACCGCTACGGTTGCACCTGTTTGGTTTTTGGCATAAAGTGATCCCTTATGGGCAGCTCCGTCAATACCTCTGGCCATACCGGAAACAACCAAAACATCGTTTTCGGTTAAATTATAGGCGATTCGCGAAGCAATTTTTCGACCGCCGATAGAGGCATTGCGCGCACCGACAATCGCCACCGACAGCGGATAATTTAATAAATCCGTACGCCCAATGACATATAAAATGGGAGGGGCATCATTTAATTCGAGCAATTTCTGCGGATAACGCTTGTCATTGTAAGTAATGATTTGCGCACCGATTTTTTCGGCCTTTTCAACTTCTATTTCCGCCATTTCTCGCGGAAACAGCGCCCGTTTTTGCACTGCCAATTCCAATGCTCCTCCGATGTTTCCGGCTTTTTTGAGATAATTGTAAAATGTAACCGGACCGACACCGTCGGTATTAATAAGTTGCAGAATATCAATTAATTCGGAGTTTGCCACTATTGTTTCTTCTTAAAACTGATTTTGCTTTCTTCGCCTTTGAGCAGACGGGCGATATTGGCATGATGGCGAATAATTACCAAAAGAGCCAATGCACTGTAAAAAACAGCATAAATCGGCGGGCACATAAAATAAGCTATAACCGGCATAGCTGCTGCAGCAGTCAATGCTGCCAGAGATGAATAACGGAAGGCAAATGCCATTATCAGCCAAATACCGAGAGCAATAAGTGCCACATACGGCTGCGTCATTAAAATAAAACCGAAAGCCGAGGCCACCCCTTTGCCGCCCTTGAATTTAAGCCATACCGGAAAATTATGTCCCAGAACTCCGAATGTACCGGCAATCAGCGAACCGACCACATTAAGCGGAGCGTATGCGCCCCACAAATGCAATACCGGCGTCTGCGGCAAAACCTTATAAGCAATCAATGCTGCTAAGCCGGCTTTAAGTGCGTCCAAAATCACGGTTAAGAGTGCCAACCATTTGTTTCCGGTACGCAAAACATTGGTGGCGCCTATGTTATGCGAACCGATTTTACGGATATCTCCATATCCTGCCATATAACATAACACCAATCCGAAAGGAACAGATCCGGCTAAATAACCGCAAATTGCGCAGAGTATAAGTGTTATCATCATGCTGCCTCCATAAAATACTATAAAATTATTACGCTGATTTAGAAAAGATTTCAACCATATTTTCAATTTTTTTGCAAAATATAAAAACCCTGTTGAAATCGTGTAAAATAATAATGACAACACAAATAAAATGATTAACATACAAATAGTTTTAATTGATACAAGAAGAAAATGAGACCGATATACAAAAGGATATTGTTAAAACTTTCAGGAGAAGGTTGCGCCGGTGCTGAAAAATTTGGCATCGATTCGGCTGTAGTGTCCCGTCTTGCAACTGAAATCAAAAAAATTAGAGAACTTGGAACGCAAGTATGTCTTGTTATCGGTGGCGGTAATTTTTTTCGGGGTGCAAAAAATGCCGATGGAATAATGGATAGAAGTGTTGCTGATCAAATTGGAATGATGGCGACAATTATGAATGCGTTGGCTATGAAATCAGCTTTGGATGCAATGGAATGTCCGACGGTTATTTATTCCGGTTTGAATGTTCCGCAAGTCTGCGATGCTTACAGTTTTCGTAACGCCATACATTCACTTGAAAATGGTAAAGTGGTTATTTTTTCCGGTGGTACCGGCAGTCCGTATTTTACCACTGATACCGGGGCGGCATTACGGGCAGCCGAAATGCACTGCGATGTTTTGATGAAAGCGACACAAGTTGATGGTGTGTATGATGCCGATCCCCGTTATAATCCTGAGGCAAAAAGATATGATAGCCTAAGCTATGATGAAGTGTTGAAAAAACACTTGAATGTGATGGATATGACAGCTTTAGCAATGCTGCGTGATATAAAAATCCCAATAATGATTTTTGCACAGGCGGAAGAAAATGCTGTATTAAAAGCGGTATGCGGACAGGTTAAACATACGATTATTAAATAAAAGAGGGTAAAATGACAGATTATAATTCTTTGAAAAACGATACAATGGAACGGATGGAAAAAACACTGGAATCCTTGCGCAGCGATTTTGGTGGATTGCGTGCCGGTCGTGCTCATGTCAGTCTTCTTGACGGTATTTTGGTTGAGGCTTATGGAAATATGTCTCCGATAAGTCAGTTAGGAACTGTCAGTGTTCCTGATGCGCGAACGCTTTCGGTCAGCGTGTGGGATAAGGGGTTGGCTAAGAATGTGGAAAAAGCTTTGAGAGAAAGCGATTTAGGGCTAAACCCGATGAGCGATGGACAGCTTATTCGTATTCCTATTCCTCCGCTTAGTGAAGAGCGCCGTAAGGAACTGGTAAAAATTGCCGGAAAATATGCGGAACAGGCTAAAATTGCCGTGCGTAATATTCGCCGTGATGCCATGGATGAAGTTAAAAAGCTGAAAAAAGATTCGCTGATTTCTGAGGATGAAGAAAAAAAATATAACAATGATATTCAGAAGTGGACGGATGATGCCGTTAAGAAAATTGATGAGCAATATGCCTCAAAGGAAAAGGATATTTTGCAGGTATAAAGTGGAGTGGCAATTTTGAACGATTTACGACATATAGCATTTATAATGGATGGTAACCGCCGCTGGGCAAAGCAGCGCGGGTTGCCTGCATTGAACGGACACAAAAAAGGTGCGGATACGCTGGTTGAAATTGCAAAAAATGTGCGTAATTACGGTATAAAATATATGACGGTGTATGCTTTTTCGACCGAAAATTGGCAGCGTTCCGAAACAGAGATTGCGCAAATTATGGATTTGTTGCGACAGTATTTGAATGACGGCTTTGATAAGCTTAAAAAAGAAAATGCTCGTATATTGTTTATCGGCGAAAGAAATATGTTGGCGGCCGATATTGTCGAAAAAATCGAAAAAATAGAACAGGAAACTGCAAATAATACGGACGTAACGCTATGTGTGGCTCTCAGCTACGGCGGCAGACAGGAAATAGTATCAGCTGCCAAAAATATTGCCGGATTGGTTGCAGTACAAAAAATATCCGTAGATGATATCAATGTTGATGTGTTTGCCAAAAATTTATATACGGCCGGTATTCCTGATCCTGATTTAATGATTAGAACAGGTGGAGAAATGCGTATCAGTAATTATTTACTGTGGCAACTCTCATACAGTGAATTATATTTTTCTAAAACGCTTTGGCCGGATTTCGATGCGGCCGAATTGTCGCAAATAATTGATGACTATACTAAGAGGGAGAGAAGATATGGTAAGTCGTAAAACAGGTGCAATGATTAAGCGGGTGTTGGCGGCAATTGTTATGATTCCGATTGCTATTGTAACGTTGTATATCGGTAGTCCGTACGTTGAGGTTTTGGCTATAACGGTCGGTGGCTTGCTGGCATGGGAATGGGCAAATATGTTGGCCTCAAGCGGCAAAACTTCGCATTATGTTACTGCTTATATGATGAGTTTGGCAACAGCTATTTGGGCTTATAACTTTGAAGTTATTTTGCCGATGATATTTATCATATCACTCATTGTTTGGGAACTGGCTGACAAAGAAAAGTTTCGCAAGCTGTTAACTTTGGGTGTATCTTATATCTCTGTCGGGGTGGCATCGCTTATTTGGATGTATCGTTCATTTGATCCGAGTGAAGGCAATTTTGATCCGCGTTTTAATTACAGTTTTATTATGATGGCTTGGTTCTTCCTGATGGTGTGGAGTATGGATATCGGGGGACTGGTTGTCGGTTGCAATCTGCGCGGACCTAAATTAGCTCCGAAAATCAGTCCTAACAAAACTTGGTCCGGATTAATCGGAGGCATTTTGTTGGCTGTATCTGTCAGCATTATATTCATGTATTTCTGCACGGAAATCATGGAAATACCTTTCTACGATTTTAGTAAGTTCCGCTATATTTCTTTTTCGTATAAACCTTTGCAAATGCAGTATGAATGGAATATCGATAATCAGATGTTTTACGCAGTGTTGGCGGTTATTGTGGCGCTGCTTGCTCAAATCGGTGATTTAATAGAATCTGCAATTAAGCGAATGGCCGGTGTGAAAGATTCTTCACGCCTTATACCTGGGCACGGCGGGATTTTTGATCGTATCGACGGATTGATTTTTGCTTCTGCGTTCATGTATCTGTTTTTTATGTATATTCTATAAGGTGTAAACAATGGCAATGATTTCAAATATCTTATACTATGTACTGCCATTTATTATCCTCTTGGGGATTTTGGTGTTTGTGCACGAGTTCGGACACTTTATTGTAGCCAGAATGCTCGGAGTTAAGGTAGTGGCATTTTCTATCGGTTTCGGTAAAGAGCTATGGAGCCGCACCGATAAAAAGGGGACTGAATGGAAAATCTCAGCGATACCTTTGGGCGGATACTGCCAATTTTTGGGAGATGGCGATGCTTCATCTTCAACCACAGACAAAGCCCTCAAAAAACTGACAAAGGCTGAGAAAAAACAAGCCTTCGCGTTGCAGAGCACTTGGAAAAAAATTTTTATTGTGGTTGCCGGTCCGTTGTTTAATTATGTATTGGCAGTACTGTTATTTTTTGCCTTATTTTGGAGTTATGGTCGCGTTGGAGCACTATCGTACGTGGGAGAAGTTATGCCGAACAGCGCTGCGGAAAAAGCGGGTATTCGGGCCGGTGATCGTATTGTGTCTCTCAACGGTAATCCTACACCTGACTTTATTACTCTGATCAAAGAAACGGATATGGCGACTGTCGATCCGGTTGCTGTCAAGATTGAGCGTAAGGGCAGTGTGAAATTATCTGCGGCGGACACGTTTGATTATTTGGGTGCAGACACCTTCGGTATATCGTTTGCTGAAACCAAAACCGAGGAAAAGCCTGCAGAGCAAACAGTAGCGATCAGAGTTGTTGTCGATAGTCCGGCGCATAAAGCAGGGTTGATTGACGGTGATATTTTGGACACGGTAAATGGAGTGGCAGTAACATCGTTTGATGATTTTGCCCGCTATATTGCAGCAAATCCAGAAAAAGATTATGAAATAAGTTATCGTCGGCAAATGACTTATAACGCTAATTTAAATGACAGCATAAGTGAGGAAGTTGCCGGAGGCATAAAACGCCGTATGCTCGGAGTGCGATCCTCATCTGATTATAATTATGCTGAAAAGTTGGAATTTGCTAATGCGTTGCAGGCAGGCGTGAAAGAAACATATGACATTACGGTAATGACATTACGCGGGGTTTGGCAAATGCTGACCGGTCGTCGCGGCGGCAAAGACATAGGAGGAATAATTCGCATCGCCGAAATGTCCGGAGATGCAAGCAAACAAGGTGGTTTATCAGGCTTCATCTATTTTATGGGACTGATTTCCGTCAACCTCGGATTGATTAATCTGTTTCCTATTCCGGTTTTGGATGGCGGAAATTTGGTTATTTATCTTATTGAAACGGTTATTCGCCGTGAGCTTAAGCCCGAAGTTAAAGACTATATTTTTAAGTTCGGTTTATGCGTTCTTTTGGCTATCATGGTACTGGCCACATGGAATGACATCAGTCATTTGATTAGTCGTTGGTTTTATTAACAAAGGAAATGTAAAATGAAAAAATTAATTTATGCCGGATTATTTACAAGTTTGATAGCGTTTCAGGCTAACGCTGCCGGTTACTATATCAAAAATATAGAAGTGAGCGGGTTGGAGCGTGTTGAAAGGGAGACAGTTCTATCATATTTGAACCTTAGCAGCAATAAAAATGTTTCGCAAGAAGAGCTTGATGCTTCTTTTAAGAGTTTATATAACACGGGATTGTTCAGCGATATCGATTTTGATATTTCATCCAAAAATGTATTAAAAATCAATGTAAAAGAAAACCCGATTATCGGTCAGCGCGCATTTGACGGTAATGATAAAATCAGCGATAAGGTATTGGAAAAAGAGGTGCAGCTCGGACCGCGTTCGGTGTATGATAAAGCCAAAGTGCAGCAGGATGTCCAGCGTATTCTTGATGTATACCGCAAAACCGGACGCTATTCGGTAACGGTCGAACCGAAGATCATCGAACACGAAGAAAATCGTGTTGATTTGATTTATGAAATCGATGAGGGAAAAGCGGCCACCATTGATAAAATCAACTTTTTAGGCAATACTCACTACAGTAATGCTGATTTGCAGGAAGCAATTGCCAGCAAGGAAAGCCGTTGGTACAGATTCTTCAGTTCGGCTGATGAATATGATGCCGAAAAATTGGATTATGATAAAGAAATGTTACGCCGCTTTTATACCAAGCGCGGCTATGCTGATTTCAGCGTTACTTCGGCCATTGCCGAATTGAGCGACGACAATAAGTCGTTTATTCTCACATTTACGATGGATGAAGGTCCACGTTATAAAGTAGATAACATTACCATAATTTCCAATATTCCGGAAGTTGATATTGATCGTTTGTATAAAGATCTGGAGGTTTCTAAGGGCGACTGGTACAACATTGAAGACATAGAAAAGTCAGTCAGTGAAATGACCGATACCTTAGGTAAAAAGGGGTTTGCATTTGTCGATATCGAACCTGATTTGGAGCGTGATGCGGCAAACGGTAAAGTTAATTTGACATTTACAATTAATGAGAGTGAAAGAATTTTTGTTAATCGCATCAATATTACCGGCAACAGTCGCACTATGGATGAAGTTATCCGCCGCGAATTTCGTTTGGCGGAAGGGGATGCGTTCAATATATCTAAACTCCGTGATTCTCGCCGCAACATTGAAAATCTCAACTACTTCAGCAAAGTTGATATGCAGACTAACGCCGTGTCTGACAGTAAGGCTGATATAGATGTAAAAGTTGAAGAAAAATCAACCGGATATTTCAACATTGGTGTCGGTTATTCAACTACTAATGGTTTTTTGGTCCGCGGTGGTATAACTGAAAACAACTTCCGTGGTAAAGGACAAGAAGTGTCTCTTAATGCGGGTGTTTCACAAAGAACCAAAGATTACAGCATCAGTTTTACCGAGCCGTATTTCTTAGGCCGCAGACTTAGTGCCGGTGTCGACCTGTTCTTGGAAGATCAGGATTATGAAGATGAAGCTTCATACGATACCCGCACATACGGAACCCGTGCTCGTTTCGGCTGGCGTTATACCGATCGTTTCTTCCATTATGCACGCTATAACTTGAGCCAAAATGATATTAAAAACGTAAAGGATAACGCTTCGGAATATGTTAAAGCCGAAGCAGGTAAAGCTGTAACCTCATCGGTTGGTGAAACTTTTGTTTACGATCGCCGCGATAGCGCATTTAATCCGAAAGAAGGGTATTATTTGTCGCTTGGCCATGATATTGCCGGTTTAGGCGGAGATACCAAATATAACCGTGTAGATGTTAAAGCCAATAAATATTATACCATTGCCGATTATTATACATTCAGATTCTTTGCCAACGGCGGATATATCGCCGGTTACGGCGGAAAGAAAGTCCGTATGTCAGACAGATATTATCTGGGCGGATCTAATATGCGCGGTTTTGAGTTTGCCGGTATCGGTGCACGCGACAAACGAACCAGAGATGCACTCGGCGGTAACTGGATGTTTTATTCCGGGGCAGAGCTGACATTCCCGATTGGCTTAGATGAACTTGGTGTTAAAGGCCGCCTGTTCTACGATATGGGTACATTAGGAAAACCAGATAACTTCAATGAAGACAAAATAGACTACAGTGCAAAATTAAGACAATCGATCGGTTTCGGCTTTGATTGGCTGTCGCCGATGGGTAAAGTCAATCTTGATTTCGGTTTCCCTCTTACCAGAATGGATTATGATGAGAAGGAAGTGTTCCGTTTGAACTTCGGTACCAGCTTATAGGAAAAACAATGATTGATAAACGTTTTTACAACGTCAAAGACAACGTAACCTTGGCTCAAGTTGCTGAGGTTACGTCGGCTATTTTGACCGATGCGTCGAAAGCTGCCGAAAAAATAAAAGATATAGCAACAATGAGCAATGCAGGAGCCGACGATATCTGCTTTTTCTACGACAGAAAGGGCAGGGATAAGGCTGCAGTACTTAAAGCAAAGGCTTGTCTTACCACAGAGGATTTGCAGCAATTTTTGCCGGAGAATGTGATTGTTTTGATAAGTGAAGACCCGAAAGTTGCCTTTATCAAATTAAATGAGTTTATGTATAGCGAAAAAACATTGCTATCCGGCATAGATGCAAGTGCTAAAATCGCGGCAACGGCTACAATCGGCGATAATTGTTACATTGGTGCAAATGTCGTTGTTGCCGACAATGTTGAGATCGGTGCAAACTGCATAATCGAACCGAATGTGGTAATATCCGCAGGGTGCAAAATCGGTGATAACTGCCGTATAGGCAATAATGCTTCTATAGCTTATAGCATCATCGGCGATAATTGCTACATTTACACAGGCGCGCGTATAGGTCAAGACGGTTTTGGCTTTCAGTTAATTAATGGACAGCATCACCGCATTCCGCAATTAGGGCGCGTTATTATCGGTAATGACGTTGAAGTCGGTGCCAACACCTGTATTGATCGCGGTGCACTGGACGATACCGTTATTGGCGATGGTACTCGCATTGATAATTTGGTGCAAATTGCTCATAACGATAAACTCGGTCGTGGCTGTGTAATTGTTTCGCAAGTCGGTATTGCCGGCAGTTGCACTCTCGGCGATTATGTGGTTTTGGGGGGGCAAGTCGGTTTGGCAGATCACTTGAATATAGGCAGCGGCGCTCAGGTGGCAGCTCAATCCGGTGCCATGCGTGATATAGAGGCCGGCGCGGTGATGATGGGCAGTCCGTGCGTTCCGTTTAAAGACTACATGCGTCAGGTATCATTCATACAAAAAAATTCAAAAAAATAGAGGAAAAAATGGCTGAAGAAAAAATTTATAATATTGATGAAATAATGAAAATGTTACCGCATCGTTATCCGTTTTTGCTGGTAGATCGACTGATTGTGCAAGAACCGGGTGAACGAGGTATTGGAATTAAAAATCTGACAATGAACGAGTTGTTCTTTCAGGGACACTTTCCGAATAATCCGATTATGCCGGGAGTGTTGCAAATTGAAGCAATGGCACAAACTGCCGGTTGCATCGTTATGGCTGCGGAAGGCAATTATGAAGAAAAGAAGCGCAGTGTTTTATTTATGTCGGTTAACGACGTTAAATTCCGCAAACCGGTGCGTCCCGGCGACCAGTTGCGGATGCATTTGGAAAAAGTAAAAGTACACCGCAATATTTTTGTTTTCAAGGGAGTTTCCAAGGTTGATGACGAGGTTGTTTCTGAAGCCGAATTAACCGCAATGATTATATAAAGAATAGTTAATAAGTTCTTTTTATTCGACCGGATTGAGTGCAATACACACGCTTTCCGGTCGATACTTTTATATAAATTATAAAAAACTTTATTGACAAAACATACAAAAGTGATACATTAAAAACAACCAATCATTATTGAGATATGAATATAAACAATGTAAAAAGAGCACTTGAGAATGCCGGAATATGGTACTCAGTGCCGCTAGAGAATGACGACATCAACATTGATGAAGTGACCACGATCCCTCATGTTCAGTCGGAAATGTACAAGAAGTTGTTCGTTTTGACGACCGGCAACATCAAAGAGGCAGAAAAGGCTGTTTCTGATTGGAGATTGTTTGCAAATGTGATACTTGACGCCGGATGTGCCAAGTATCTGCGTAAGCTGAATCCGCTCAACTTGGTTCTGGTCGGCAGCAATGACATCGGCAAAGCCGTCGGAGTACTTCATGAGGCTCTGCGCTGAATTGATAAAAAGCCTTGAAACTTGGGTGTTTCAGGGCTTTTTATATTTTAAAAGATAACAATAAATCTAGTGATTATTGCTGATGATTAAGCACTTTTTTGCCAACCGCGCAGAATATAGTCGCTCAGTTTTTCGCTAAAGAATGAACTATCGGTAATAGCTTCACCCTCGGCAATTTTAGCTTGATCTAAAAGAAGGCGCGAAACTTCTTCCACGGTTTGCTTTTGGCCTTCATCAAACATACTGTCGGCAAGCTTGATTATCAGCGGATGATACGGATTTACTTCCAAAATGCGTGAGCTGGCAAAAGATGTCTGCTGTTGATGGTTGCGCATCAAGCGCTCGAGGTGAATACTCATTTGGCCGTTTTCCACCGTCAGACTGACCGGACTTGAGGTCAGTTTTTCGGTAGCCACGACTTTGCCTACTTCATCTTTAAATAATTCGGCCATAAAGTCGGTCAGTTTCTTCAAACTTCCTTCGTCGGCGCGCGGCGTGTCGCGTTCCATCTTCAAATCCATATCAGCTTGCGAAACATGCTTAATCGGATATCCCTTATAGTTTGTAAGCACTTGAACCCAGAACTCATCAATCGGGTCGGTTAACAGCAACACTTCAACTCCTTTGGCTTTGAAAGCCTCAAGCTGAGGGTTGTTGCGGAGTGTCGGTACATCGTCGCCGGTAATGTAATAAATGTTGGTTTGACCTTCATTTACCCGCGAAATGTATTCATCAAGCGAAGTCAGGTGCTCGTTGTCGTTGGTGGAATAAAAACGCGACAGCGAGGCCACCATCTCACGATTTGCCACATCTTCGTAAATACCTTCCTTAAAGGCAATACCGAAAATTTTCCAGAATTTCATATAGTCGTCATAATCTTCCGAACGGGTTTTCAGTTCCTTCAAAATACGTCCGACCGTGCCGTTTTTAATCTTGGCAATCAGCGCATTTTGTTGCAACATTTCACGCGAAATATTCAGCGGCAAATCTGCACTGTCGATAATACCTTTGACAAAGCGCAAATATGCCGGCATCAATCCTTCTACCTTGTCGGAGATAAACACGCGGTTAACATACAGCTTCAAACTTTGCTGACGATCCGGCTGAAACAAATCATATGGCGCCTCCGACGGAATGTATAAAAGTCCGGTATATTCGATGTTGCCTTCGGCCTTAAAGTGCAATCTGAGCCATGGTGTATCAAAATTGCGCGAAATATGATGATAAAATTCGTTATATTGCTCGTCGGTAATATCCGCCTTGTTTTTGGTCCACAGCGCCGAGCCGGTATTCACGGTTTCTTCGCCGGCCTTACCTAAATCAAGCACAATCGGATAATTGATGTGGTCGGAATAGGTGCGGATAATGTGGCGTAAATAAATCGTATCCACATAATCTTTGGCGTCATCTTTGAGATAAAGTTTGATATCTGTACCGACTTTATCGCGTTTGGCTTCGGTAATCTCAAAGCCGTCAACACCGTCAGAAGTCCACAGCCAAGCCTGCTCTTCGCCGGCGCGGCGCGTGGTTACTTCAACTTTTGAGGCCACCATAAATGCCGAATAAAAACCGACACCGAACTTGCCGATCAGATCAACAATTGAGCCGTTATCTTTGGCATTATTCACAAATTCCGCGGTGCCCGATTTGGCGATTGTTCCCAAATGGTGTACCAAATCGTCTTTATTCATACCGATACCGTTATCGCTGACGGTCAGCGTATTTTCTTCGGCATTCGGCGTAATCGTGATTTTAAACTCGCCGTTATTTTTAACGATTCCCGGATTGGTCAGCGAATAATAACGCAGTTTATCGCAGGCGTCGCTGGCGTTGGAAATAAGTTCGCGTAAAAAGATGTATTTTTCCGAATACAGCGAATTAATTACAATATCGAGAAGTTTGGTTACTTCTGTTTTAAATTTTTGTTTGCTCATAAAAAATCTCCCATATATCAACTGTTACTTATATGGGAGTATTTTTTTGCGTTCGCAAGAGGCAGAGCAAATTTTTTATAAAGTCATTTTACAATATCCACCGAGCAATTATCTCGCAAAAATTCCAGTTCTTCCAACGGCACAACGTGCCAGACGGCAGCATAATCAAAGTCTTCTTCTGCCGGTATTACTTCCGATTCCAAAATATGCAGATATTGTTCCGCTTTTTTTTCCGAAAATGCGCAAGTATATTCCAAAAACATAGATTCGGAGAAATAACTTGATTCGGCCGGAGGAATGTTTTTAAGTAAAATATGGTCGATTTTATCGGTTTTTTGCACCGTAAATTTATAAACACAGGAATCTCCTTTAAGACCGATAATTTCACGAGAAAATTCCAACCCCGAAGCTGTTTCTTTTTGCTGTATCGGCGTACAGGCAGCCAGATTGCGGCGGATATTTTGTGTGTTATCGATTTCTTCCCGATAAAAACTGCAATATTTTGGGTCCGACATAATCTTTACCGCCGCTTGATAATCTTCATCTTTCTCAATATAATATTTATCCCAACGTTGCGAATACGCTTTGTTTTCAAAGCGCTGCAATACATGAGCGTAAGTTTTTGCCACATCAGCCGGTAGGCTGCAATCCTGATGAATTTCCACCGAAGAATTGGTAATACCTGTAATATGCAATTCGCACATACCATCTTTCATTCCGTCTATGGTATACAGATTATTTACGGCTACATCCTTGCGCCGCAAAGGCCGCTCGGCATGGTACGGCTCGCACTTTTCCAAGCTTTCGGTAAAACCCTCCGGCAACACTAGTTTATCAACATAAACATCAATCGAAAGTATCTGCGCGTTAGCCGGATTCGACAGATAAGCCGCGCCCGCCGTAATCGCCAGACTAATCAGGTATTTTAATGCGTTCAATGTCTGCTCCTATTGCTTTAAATTTTTCTTCCAAATGTTCATAGCCGCGGTCCAAGTGATAAACGCGGTTGACGATGGTTTCGCCTTCTGCCACCAAACCGGCCAAAATCAAGGCAAACGAGGCGCGTAAATCGGTTGACATCACAGGTGCGGCCGAGAGCTTTTCCACTCCGCGTACAATCGCCGAAGCGTGACCGTGTACATTGATGTTTGCGCCCATACGCATCAGCTCCGGAACGTGCATAAAACGATTTTCCCAAATACTTTCGGTAATCATGGCTGCACCTTCGGAAACACACATCAATGCCATAAATTGTGCCTGCAAATCGGTCGGAAATCCCGGATAATAGTCGGTAAACACATCTTGCCCGACCAGTTTTGCGTTTTGCGCGTCAACAATAAATCCGTTATCGGTCATTTCTACGGTAGCACCGGTTTTGCGCAGAATATCCAGCGGCGTTTGCAAAAATTGCGCCGGCGCATTAACCAGTTCCACCCGTCCGTGCGTAATGGCGGCGGCCACAGCATACGAGCCGGCCTCAATACGGTCGTTGATAATCTCGTGCGTTACGCCGTGCAATTTTTCCACGCCGTGAATGGTTAGGGTAGAGGTATTTGCTCCTTCAATTTGTGCGCCCATCTTATTCAAAATATCGATTAAATCGGCGATTTCCGGCTCTTTAGCGGCATTTTCGATAACGGTTGTGCCTTCGGCCAGAGCGGCGGCCATCAAAATATTGCAGGTAGCGCCGACCGATGCCGAATGGAAGGCAACGTGCGCACCTTGCAATCTGCCGTCAACATCGGCAACCACATAGCCGTTTTTGATTTCGATTTTGGCACCCATTTGCTCAAGCGAGGATAAGTGAATATCCATCGGACGTGCCCCGATGGCGCATCCCCCCGGCAGCGAGAGTTCAACGTGGCGATATTTAGTCAACAGCGGCCCCAAAACATAGTAAGAAGCACGCATTTTGCGCACATAATCATAAGGTGCCACCAAACTGGTCGGCTGCGGCGTATGATAAGTAATGGTCTGGGTTAAGTGTCCGTTGCGCTCCTCGGATTTTTCTTCAATCTTTGTGCCGATTTGTAATAACAATGCGTTCAGCGACTTAATATCGGAGAGAAACGGAATATTTTGAATCGTTACCGGTTCATCGGTCAGTAAACTGGCACAGATAATCGGCAATGCAGTATTTTTGGCACCGCTGATAAATACTTTTCCGAATAGCGGTTTTCCGCCGATAATTTTAATCTTGTCCACGTTGGTTCTCCTTTGCTTCTTTCTTTTTATTAAGTTCAGCTTGTTGTTTTTTGCGCTTGGCAATATTTTTCTGCAAAGCTTTTGCTTCTTTTTCGAAACGAATCTGTTGTTGGGATTTTTGCTGAGGCATCCGATAGCTCCTGATTATATTATTGATATATACAGCATATATGCACGCTTAAAAATTTGCAAGCGATGTCAATGTTTAGTAAACAGAATATTAATAGGAGATACGAAAACTCAAAATAAAATATAACATTGCATTTATGGTGCATCATTAAAGACAATCTGTGCTTTAAATAATGCGGATAGACAATGTTGCGTAGCATCACTTCTGGTTATCAAACTTCTATAATCATTAAGAAACAGTCCTAAAAGAGGTTTCATTTCATAAATGACTTGACCTCTGGCATCTTCTTTGAAAGGGATTTCCTGCAGTAATCGCACAGTATCTAATTGATTTTCCAAGCGCAATAGAATCTTATTATATAATTCACGGTCTTTATTCTGCAGGGCTAATGCAGCCTCGCTTAAACCTTCTACATACGAACAGCTGTATCGCTGTATTTGTCGTACATAGTTTTGTTTAATTGCGGAATTAAATTCGATACTGCCTCATCCTTCGGATGAAAAATGTTGTACATTGTAAGTGCCAGCCATGTTTCGCCGTCATAATAAGGAGATATCGTTTTATCGTATGGAGATCGGTATACTCCGATGTCAGGATTAAATAAAGAAATTAATGCATTTTTGAGATCTGTCCGGAATGTCTCAAAGTCATCACTTTTTGTTTCTTGTTCATAATATAAAACAGCCAAGAGAGCCAAAGCCGTAGCACCCGAAGAGATTTTATGCGGATTATCAGCAATTAATTTACCGTTCTGATAAGAAACTGTCGCAGATTGTGCATATTTCAGAAAGTTTTTGATAAGCGGCTGCAAAGATGCGTCGTGTGTAACGTAATATGCATACGCTAAACCATATCCGGATCCCATTTCACGCACAATATTATTTTTTGCAGAAGATATTCCTTTTCCAAAGTCTATCTTATAAGTAATATGTCCATCAGGTTGAAATAATTTTTTAAATGCAGAGAGAGCTTTTTGTATGCGCTTTTCATCTTGCTTTGTCATAAATTTGAAATCTCTTATGGTTTCAGCCGGAAGATAATAAACTTTAAATTGATCCGAAAAAAAGTTTTCTCTGATATGAGCTTTTTTCTTTAATCTCAACCAGAATTGCCACGGAGCAGGATTCTTTTTCCACACACTCGGCAAAAACAATCCTCTTTTTTTTATGTTGTTACCATCCTCGTATGTCAAATAAAGACCATGCTGAAAAGGTTTTAATTTATGCACGATATCTTGTTCGGTGCGAAATAACAGAGGTTTAGGTTCACTGAGAATAGTAATATAGAAATTAAAGTCGGGATTATCAAATTCTTGCTGTGTCAGTTTAGGAAAGCGCGGATCATTAAAAGCTGCATTGTGAGCGGCATCTATGATGGCATACAACAGAGGCTTCGGGGCATTAAAGTTTCCTTGACAACCTCGCAATATATTGCCGATATTGAGGGTGGTATAAACAACTTTGTTTGCACTCCATTTAGCCGGATAATTCCTTAAATCCGGATATTTGATTTTCTTACCGTCCAATACATCTTGGATTGTTTGTTTAATCAAGTCAGAAATCAGCTTACGGTCTGCCCGACTCATTACTTTACTGTTATCGGAGATATCAGCCTGTTTAGATGTATCTGTGTTAACTGACATTTTATGTTTCGGGAAATAAAAACATGCAACTACTGCAGAAAAAACAATAGTTAAAATAATAGCAACGGCAAATATATATTTTTTCATAAAAAACTCTCTTTTCTTTCTTTTTTAGCTATCATACCAATCTTAAGGTGTCAATATGTTAATGAAATTGAAATGTAAAAAGTTCACTATTATAATAATTTTGGCCATATTAAATGGATTCGTATAAAAATCACGTTATATTATCTGAGAGCTGCTGCATGCGGTATATAAAATTGAAGTCATCGCTCGTTTGGCATAGTACATAATATTGTTGGTATGCCCCGCTGAACCGTAAGCAAACGCCTCAATACCTTATTGTTATGCTTCGATTCCGTCAGGAATCGTCAGGGCATCTTCAAATTAAAATAAGAACCGGAATGTACCCTGATTTTTGCTGATGCAAAAAAAGGAACAACTCTGGTGTTTTAGCAAAATTATTTAATACAGCCTAATTTTATATTTAAAGCCCTTTATATACATAATTTATGAGCCCTCAACAAATATTTTGCAAAAAATGTAAAAAAAATGAAAAAAGTTCTTGCATTTTATTTTTTATATGATATTAAGTAACCTGTTCGCATGCAATGCGGGTATAGCTCAGGGGTAGAGCGCAACCTTGCCAAGGTTGATGTCGTGGGTCCGAATCCCATTGCCCGCTCCAATTTTTTAAGTGAAATCAATACTTTACAACGACACGATTTTGAAATGAAACACAAATCGTGTCTTTTTTTATCTCAAAATCAATCAACCTAAACACAAAAACTTTGTCCTTATGAAAGCCTTGATATATAAGGGCTATGAGCAGATTTACTTCATCAACACAATCCTGAAATTTTGCCTTTAAAAACACAGATTAAACACAGATTTTGTGTTTTTGGGCTAAAAACAGCACCCACGAGCCATCTTTGTTTTTAATTATAATATATTGATAATACGTATAAATTTTAATGTTGTGCTTCACCCAGAACACATTTTGATATTTTTAAAACACAGAAACACAAATCAAACCCATTTGTGTTTCTGTTGAAATACAGCATTTTCAGGCGATTCGGCTATGCTACAAATAACCATTCACGATTAGCCATATGACTGTTCTTATTATCGTAAAAACGCTCAATCATTTCAATACTTGTCCCGCATTGACTGGCAATATTTTTTACCGGCACACCTTTTTCAATCAATCGTGATATATAAGTATGACGGAAGGAATACAGAGTTTTCTTGTTTTTATGTTCTATTCCGCATTTATCCATTAGATTACGGAAACCATTGTCAAATTCTTTTACCCGAACCAACTCATATTTATTTTTGCTGACATTTTCATTGCACAAACTGATGATATATACCTAATTGTCATTAAAGGCAATGTTATGTTTTTGGCAAAACTCTTGCTGTTCCGTTTTTAGTTTCAACAATTCTTTTACTGCTTCCGGAGATACAGCAACATCTCGTTATTGTGTGTTTTACCCATGTATTTGCTTTTGAAAACTAAGTTGTTCGCAAATATGGAGAAAATATACTTGCAAATTTCGATGCAAAAGAAAAATTGCTTATGGCAGCATGGAAGGACGATAACTTGCTTACTTTATGGAACCGATGGATCTGAATAATGTGCAAAAAAAAATCAAAACTTTACAAGATTATGCTTCATTCAATATGTTGGAAACAACGGTATTTTTTGTAAAAAAAAGTTAATCGCAGTGTGAATAAAACCAAATCCCCGTTCTGGTTAAAGAACGGGGATTTAATTAAAATACAAAGTTGAAACGTTCCACCTCGTCGGCGCTGAACTTCTTGTTGATAACCAGCGAAGACAACAGCGGCAGCTTCATGTCTTGGCACAAATAGCGATATGCCTCGTTATCGGTGTCGATGGTATCACCCCAAAAATCGCGCGGGCGATGGCACACCAGATTGGCATAATCATTGGCATAAGCTGACAATAATCTGTGCGTAAGCTGGATAAGATACAATTTCAACGTGCGCTCCATCGGTGGCAAAACACGCTCCAACTCCTGCTTGGTTTCGTAATAATACATAAACCCGTTTTCGCTTTTGTGTTTCGGATTGTTGTCGAATTCATCGGCAAGTCCGCAATCCAACAAATCGGATAGTTCATCACATACCGAAAATTCCAACGAACGAAAAACCACGGTCAGCGGTGCATCGCCGTCAACATGTCGACGGTAGATTCTGTCGGCAATTTGTACCAAAAGCAAGGTCAATACCAAACGTTGACGGGCTTCCGGCGATTCATACTGCATAAACAGGCGCATTTTGAGATAGGCTCGCCAACACACGGGCAACTTGTTGATTTCATCTTCCAAATTGTCGATTTCGGGCAGAAGCGGCAACAGTTTTGCCAGCTGGGAATTGATGTCCTGAATGTGCTCTTGCTGAAAAGCCGCATAATCAGACTCAATTTTCTGAATACGCAAAAGATCATTTTTAATATCCTCCGGATATTCATCTTCGGGAATATTAAACAATACTCGTCCGTCCATCTCGGCATAAACAATATATTTACCGAGCACAACAGTTTTAATATTGAGCTCATGACATTGCCACGGCCATTTACGCACCGGCGGCAAATCACCATACACTGACTCAACAGGCAACTGAATCGGCTTTTTTTCGCCCTTCGGATACAGATTCCAAAAACCGTCGGCCTTTGTAATCTTCTTGATACGATAGGTCTTTTTTTCTTGTTTCATAAGCAAAAATATATAAGTAATACAAATTTGACGCTTTTGTAGCAGAAATTATGATTTATGTCAATAAGAAAAGCTGTGAGTCTTTAAACATATCACTTTATTTGCGCTGGCGAATAATTTATAAATAAAAAACAAGGAGAAAAAAATGACGATTGTATCAATATGGTGCAGACATAAAGGGGATAATATCATCGGTGCCGGTGTCGGTCTGCCGTGGAAAATTCCGTCGGATACACGGCGTTTTCGCAATTTAACCGAGGGGCAGATTATGGTAATGGGCGGCCGCACTTATGGTGGTATGCCGCAAAAAGTGCTGACGGGGCGCAAGGTGATTGTGCTTGATAATTCCGGCAAAACCGAGATTTTTGATAAAGATAATCACATTGTGGTTGATAATGTTGAAAAGCTTAAAGATTATCCTGAAGATTTATATATTTCCGGCGGCGCCACGATTTATGCCATATTTTTTACTACTCCGAGCATTATGCCGGATATTGTGGTGGATTGCGTGTATTCCGGCCCGATAAACGAAGGGGCAACCGACTTGATAGACGTTAATCGCAGCGTTGCCGTGTTGGAACAAAAATATTTTGCCCTGCCGCAGACGTTCGAACTGGACGGAGTTGTTACCACCGTATGGCTGAAAAAAGGCGATTTTGTGGAACAATCTACGGTTAAAAAAATTATGCAATATTTAGAAACGGAAGGAAAATAAAATGCAACAATATTTGGACTTGTTACGCGATATTATGGAAAACGGCGTGGATAAAATGGATAGAACCGGTGTCGGTACCCGCTCGGTTTTCGGGCGGCAGATGCGTTTTGATTTAAGCAAAGGATTTCCGCTCGTAACCACCAAAAAAGTCCACTTAAAAAGCATTATTCACGAGCTTTTGTGGTTTCTAAAAGGCGAAACCAATGTTAAATATTTGCAAGAAAACGGTGTGCGGATTTGGAATGAATGGGCTGACGAAAACGGCGAATTGGGGCCGGTTTACGGTTCGCAATGGCGCAACTGGAACGGCGAGGGGATTGACCAGATTGCCGAAGTTATCGAAACTTTGAAGAAAAAACCGAATGACCGCCGGATGATTGTTTCGGCGTGGAATGTCGGTAAAATTCCGGAAATGCATTTGCCGCCGTGCCATATGATGTTTCAGTTTTATGTGGCAAACAATAAATTGAGTTGTATGCTGTATCAGCGCAGTTGCGATATGTTTTTGGGTGTGCCGTTCAATATTGCCTCGTATGCTCTGCTGACAATGATGGTGGCGCAGGTTTGCGGTCTTGAACCGGGAGAATTTATCCATACGCTCGGCGATACGCATATCTATCATAATCACTTTGAACAGGTGCGGGAACAGCTTTCGCATACGCCGTATTCGTTGCCGCAAATGAAAATAAATCCGAATGTGAAGAATATCGATGACTTTAAATATGAGGATTTTGAACTGGTAAATTACCAAAGTTATGATACGATTCGCGCGCAAGTCGCCGTATAAAATTCGTATAATGGTCTGCTACTTGTAAGCGGGTTGGCTTATGTACTATTTGTGTACACCGCACCAACCCGCTTACTTCGTATCTGACTCATTATCCGGATTTTTTTAGAGTTTGTACACCGCGGAAAACCCTTTTTCTATCAGGCACATTCTCTGAGTTTTTAGGAAGTTGTGTACCTTTTGCTGTACACGTCGTCGAAAAACCCCTTCGTATTTACTGCATTCTCCGGATTTTTAAAGCTTCATACACCGCGCAAAAAGGGTAACTTCGTATCTGACTCATTCTCCGAATTTTTGCGCTTATGCGCCTCTTTTCTGAGGCAAAAATCTGATTGGTAAAATTGCAAAAAAACTTGTGAAAAATCATAATTTTAATTGCCTGTTAATCAATTTGTGTTAAGTTCGCGTTAACTTAGTATGAATTGCAATTTATAAAGGTTATTAAAATGGAATCACAAGCTCTTTCAGAGGTTGCACAAGCAGCCACAGAACAAATGTCTTTATGGGATATGGTCTGGTCTTCGGACACCATTACCAAACTGGTTATGATAGGCCTAATCGCCGCTTCGGTATGGTCGTGGGCGATTATTTTGGAAAAATTTGCCACATTGCGTCAGGTACGCCGTCAATCCAAAAAGTTTGAAGAAGCTTTTTGGTCAGGCGGTTCATTGGATAGACTTTTTGAGGCTATCGGCAATCATCCGCGTGATCCGATGAGCGCGATTTTTGTGGCCGCCATGCGCGAATGGAAGCGCAACACGCTGATGATTGGTAAAACCGATCGTAGCTTGCGCGGTGTGTCGTTGCAACAGCGTATTGAAAAAGCCATGTCCGTTTCGATGGAAAAAGAAATGGATGGTCTTGATACGCACCTCGGCTTTTTGGCGACAACCGCGTCGGTGGCACCGCTCGTGGGTTTGTTCGGTACGGTTTGGGGTATCATCAACAGCTTTAACGCAATTGCCGTAACCCAAAGCAACTCACTTTCCGCTATGGCTCCGGGTATCGCCGAAGCGCTGTTTACCACGGCTTTCGGTTTGATTGCCGCAATTCCGGCGGTGGTGGCCTACAATGCGATTTCTTCCAATATAGACCGCTATTCACGTTCGCTCGATAACTTTATTACCGAATTTTCTACCATTTTATCGCGTGAAATCGATGCAACAACCCTTAAAGCCGATATGGCCGGAGAATAAGCATGGCATTTATGTACAACAACTCCTATCGTCGTCGCCAATTGCGCCGTAAAGCGGATATTAACATTACCAATCTGATGGACGTAATGATGGTGCTTCTGGTGGTGTTTATGGTGGCCGCTCCGTTGATGACTTCCGGTATTCCGCTGAATTTACCGAAAGTAGGCGGTAAAGCAATGACCGGCGATAATACATCGGTGAACATCAGTGTTGACCAAGATGGATATTACTATATCGGTAAAAGCGTGGTGGAGGACGATAAAATATTGGCTAAATTGCAGGCCATCAAAGGTGAAAACGATGAATTGACCGTTACTATTTCCGGTGATACCGATGCTCATTACGGGCGAGTTATAGGTTTAATGGCAATCTTGAAAGAAGCCGGATACGAAAAAGTAGGCTTGAAAACCGAATCAAAACCTCTGGGTAAAGCAAAATAACTTTTTAAGAAAAGCGCAGGCTGATGAATAAATACTTGAAACAGTCAATCATTTTACACGTTGCGGTGTTTCTCGCAATGTGGATTGATATGCCGAGTTTTTGGCATCACGATATGACACTCGGGCAGAATCCGATTATTGTTGACTTGTCACAAGTAAAAATCGATGAGTTTACCAATTTGCCGACTAAGGCGGAATTCGGGCCGGAAGACCAAAAAGCTACCGTAACCGAGCATAAAGAGCAATATACTCAGGATTCCGCACCGGAGCCGGAACCGCAAAAGGTTGAACCGGTGCCGGCAAAACCTGAACCGCAGGAAGAACCGATAGAGGAGCCAAAAGAAGATTATGTGGCACCTCCGGAGCCGGAAAAGAAACCGGTACCGGATAAAAAACCGGAGCCGAAAAAACAACCTAAGCGTCCGCCGGTACCTACAGCCAAACCAAAGCCGAAGCCTCAACCTAAACCGGAAAAAACAGCAGAGGCACCGAAGAAAAAGCCGGAAGAGCAGAGTAAGGTTCGCAGCAATGCTTTGAAGAGCCTGATGCAAGAAATTGATAACGACCGCAATATCGATATCGGCGCAAAAAATCAAAAGGCGATGATAAAAGAGGGGACTCCGGTCAACAATATGGGAATTGAGGGCGGCAACAGCAAAGGCTCGTATTTCAGCGACTTAACCATTTCCGAAACCGACGCCATTGCCAGTTTGTTGCGTCAGAATTGGAACTTGGATCCGGGTGCGCTTGGTATTGAAGGCATGGTAGTAGAAATCCGCGTGTTCTTGGAACGCGACGGCTCGATAAAAGAGATAGAATTCGTGGATAAGGCACGCTATAATACCGATCCGAACTATCGCTCGGTAGCCGAGAGTGCGCGTCGTGCCGTAATTATGACCGGCAATGCCTTTAAACAGGTATTCGGGCAGAAATATGCGGATAAATACGATGTTTGGAGCACGTTGCGACTTTATTTTGACCCGCTGGATAAAGGTGTGAGATAATAATACAGCCTAATAGAATTAAACAAAAAAGGGCGGCACTTTTTATGGTGCCGTCCTTTCTTATCGCTTTACGCGGAAAATCCCCTTGGAGAGGGCGAACTCTGCGCTTATTTCTAACTTTTCGCCACCGGCGGAGCTCCAGCTCATGCCGTTCTCGTACTCCTCTGCGGAGTCAGAGGCTACGGCATTTACCCATCTACCCTCGGTGAGGGAGTAAAGGGCTGAGTTAAACCCTCGACCGTTGTCGGGCTCGGCAGCATCGGGGTGATAAACCTCGCTGCCATTATTTTCGACGGTAACGGGCATCACATACCCATTATCGAAGCGGACTGAGCGGACGGTAATAAAACCGTCCTCGTTTTGGTTGAGTGAGACAGTTTCCTCAATGGAAACTATTTTTCCCCACTCAAACTCGTCAGCATTGATGGCGAATGCGTTAGAAACTGATACGATAATAAGAGAAACAACGAAAAATAATTTTTTCATATTCTCTTTATTTTTTGCTCATACGGTTTGTTTATTCCATATACTCAAAACACTTATATTACCCCCTACGTACCCACTGTGCACGCACGATATAAATCGCACTCCGTAAAAACGGTTACCTCCTGAATTTGTTTCTCTTAAAAAATGGAGGGCTTTGAGACCAATATAAAATGCTTGAATACAGATAGGAACAAACCTCTCGTACTACTGAGTTTTCTGCTAAAAAATAAGGCTGGTGTATAAACGGATTTAAGATAAATCTGACCGCAAAGCGTTACGTAATAGTTCTACTTTTTAACAGAAAAACATCTCTGTATATAAATTTGTAAAACATAATCCTTATTTTTTTAACAATTTAATTCTATCCTATTTTTCGTCAAAAATCAAGCTGTTTTACAAAAAAAGACCGGAGACAATTCCGGTCCTTAAAAATTTGCGTAAATTTGCGACAAGGTTAATAGTTTTCTGCTCTCAATTCAAAATAGCTGCGGGCATGAGCGCAAACCGGACAAGCTGCCGGCGCTTCCGTACCGACAATAATATGTCCGCAATTACGGCATTCCCAAACCTTAACCGAAGAACGCTTAAATACTTCCTGTGTTTCCACATTCTTTAGCAGGGCGCGATATCTTTCTTCATGAGTTTTTTCGATTGCGGCGACTCCGCGGAATTTGGCGGCCAGTGCCGGAAAACCTTCTGCTTCCGCCGTCTTGGCAAAACCCTCATACATATCGGTCCATTCATAGTTTTCTCCTTCAGCCGCAGCTTTTAAATTAGCGGCGGTGTCACCGAGTTCTTCAAGTTCTTTAAACCACAATTCGGCATGTTCTTTTTCGTTGGCCGCTGTTTTGGTAAAAATCTCGGAAATCTGTTCAAAACCTTCTTTTTTAGCTACGCTGGCAAAATAGGTGTATTTATTACGAGCCTGACTTTCGCCGGCAAAAGCCGTCCATAAATTCTTTTCTGTTTGTGTTCCTGCATATTTATTAGCCATAGTTAATTCCTTTTTTATATGTTAAACCAATGATTATTTTATAAAGTGGTCAAACCTATTTTGCAAGCGGTTTAAAAATCGCTGTGGGAAAAACCTCGCAAAACACTCTCAGAAATAGTTGAGAACAAGAAAAAACTCGCAGAATATACACGGAAATAATGTATAACGAGATAAATACGCAGAAAGTCCCTTGACGCGGTGTACAATGTAGTACATAAATCAAGGGACTTTTTTTAAAAAAATTACTTAAAGAACATACACAAAAATAACGTCTAGTGTGTAAATACGAAGAGGCACTTCGACGACGTGTACACAAAACGTACACGAGGAGAAGTCCCTCAAGTAGTTACTAGCTAGACGTTATTTCAGAATCTTGGAAACAACGCCGGCACCAACAGTTCTTCCGCCTTCACGAATAGCAAAGCGCAAACCTTCACTCATCGCAATCGGGTTCAACAGTTGTACCGTAATCGTTACGTTATCACCAGGCATAACCATTTCCGTGCCTTCCGGCAATTGAATCGTACCGGTTACATCGGTCGTACGGAAATAGAATTGCGGACGATAGTTGGAGAAGAACGGAGTATGACGACCGCCTTCTTCCTTCGTCAAAATGTAGCATTCGCTGGTGAAGTCGGTGTGCGGGGTAATCGTTCCCGGTGCTGCCAATACTTGACCGCGTTCAACTTCTTCACGCTTTGTACCACGCAACAATACACCGATGTTATCGCCGGCTTCGCCTTCATCCAAAAGCTTGCGGAACATTTCAATACCGGTGCAGGTGGTCTTGGCAGTCGGA
>CACWUA010000032.1 GCA_902763905.1 uncultured Pseudomonadota bacterium
AAGGAATTGACGGGGGCTCACACAAGCGGTGGAGGATGTGGCTTAATTCGAGGCTACGCGAAGAACCTTATCCTAGGCTTGACATGCATGGATACCCTCCCTGAAAGGGGAGTAAGTTGCCTTCGGGTGAAACTTGCACAGGTGCTGCATGGCTGTCGTCAGCTCGTGTCGTGAGACGTCGGGTTAAGTCCCTTAACGAGCGAAACCCCTGTCGTTAGTTGCCATCATTTAGTTGGGTACTCTAACGAGACTGCCTAAGTTAATGCGGAGGAAGGCGGGGACGACGTCAAGTCCTCATGGCCCTTACGCCTAGGGCTGCACACGTCCTACAATGGATTCCACAAAGGGAGGCGAGGCTGTGAAGCGGAGCAAATCCCCAAAAAGGATCCTCAGTTCGGATTGTAGTCTGCAACTCGACTACATGAAGCCGGAATCGCTAGTAATCGCGGGTCAGCATACCGCGGTGAATGTGTTCCTGAGCCTTGTACACACCGCCCGTCAAGCCACGAAAGCAGGGGGCGTCCGAAGTCGCCGAAGCAACCTTATGGAGCTAAGCGCCGAAGATGAACTTTGCAATTGGGACTAAGTCGTAACAAGGTAGCCGTAGGGGAACCTGCGGCTGGATCACCTCCTTTCTAAGGATATTAGAAACTCGGCTCGCATCGGGCCGTTTTAACAGGTCGATTCAATTCACGCTGTGTGATTTAGCTTTACTTTGATATACGAAAAGCCGTCGGTCGTAAGATCGGCGGCTTTTTTGTTTGTTAACTAGAAAAGGAATATAAAAATGAAAAAAACATTATTACTTGCCGGCGTGGCTTGTTTGTTTGCCGCGCAAGCTCAAGCTTTCAATATCAATCCGTACGTATCCGCAAAACTGAAATATTCTATGATGGATAACTCATGGAAACCGAGTGAAACAGACCGTTTGATAAATGATGAAGTTTATAATTTTGAAAAAACTATTGATGGCGATGACAAAGTATTCGGAGGAAGTATTGCTTTAGGTTTAAGAGCACCGTTAAATTACGGAGCGTTAAGAACGGAAATCGAATATTCACATAACGGCGAAGCAAAAAAATCCCATACCGATGATTGGGGAGACAAATTTGAAACGAAATTAAAAAGCCAAGCCGTTTTATTTAATGCCTACTATGATTTTGACACACATACGGCATTTACTCCGTATGTCGGCGGCGGTTTGGGATTCGCTCGCTTAAAAGGCTCCGTTAAGTGGGATGAAGATTCTGAACTTAACAACAGTATAAAACACACAAACTTTGCTTGGCAACTCGGTGCCGGCGTAGCATATAACATAAACGAAAATGTTGCTTTGGACTTAGGTTATCGTTATATAGATTACGGAGATTTCGACAAGTCCTCATCATACAAATATGACTGGGGAACTCTAGAAGAAAAGAATAAAATAGAATCCAAAGCACATGAAATTATGCTAGGTTTGCGCTACACATTCTAATATAGTCTTATAACTTAATTTTTTTCATAACGGAAGGTCGGTGTTATATCGACCTTTTCTGATTAATGCCACACCACACACTGCAAGTCATGACTCTTATATTATATTTTTTAACCAAAACGAAGCACTACCCATTTTTTATTACGCTGAATTCAGTTCATCACCTATTGACAAAGTATAATATTGTGTTATGCTTGCCGCACATTTCAATTATTGTTTCATCTTTAATATTTTTCTGTCTATGATTAGAATTGGTATTGTAGGAGCATTAAGTCCGCTCGGCAAAGAGGTATTAAAAATCTTAACCGGCACTTCGGACTACGATGTAATTTGGACGGTTGACGAACATTATGCGACCGATGATCCGCAAAAGTTTCAATTCAAAAACTTTGAAACACCTTGGCTATGTGATTTACGTCCGGAACTTATCTTAGATTTTGCATCACATGCCTCGACTTCTCAGCGCGTGAAGATTTATCGCAGCAACGGTATTCCCGCCATTATGCAAGGTATGTTATCCAAGGGGGAAATTGACGCATTAAGAGAGATTACCATGAACGGAATTTGCACGCCCATCATCATCGAACCCGATTTTTCAACCGTTATAACGCAGGCGGTGAAGAATCTGCTATGCCAAACCCATCATCTTATGGATGCTGTGCAAAGCGTTCGGGTAGATATACGGCACAATTCTAGCGTTGATTTTGTGCGCTTGCCGTGGATACATTGGGCAAATATGCTGAACTCGGTGGTTGGTGACAATACGGAATTTCCGACAGGGGATGGTGCAAAGATAAGCTTTGGACATGTGAATGTCCATAATCATCATGCCGCCGAATTGGCTCCGGACGAAGAGATTATCAACATTGAACTTATCCTCGATGCCCCAAAAGGCAGTTTGATTTGGAACATTGCTTGCCCGCTGCTGCAATCGCGGATTGAGGGAGTCTTGCTGTTGCTTGATTGGTATGTATCGCAGCGCGAGATTTCGCAAGATTGGGTATTGGGCGAAATTTCGGAAGATATGTTGCCGATGTTGCTTTGACTGTAAATAATGCAAAAAAAGAAGTCGTCTGCTGATGCTGACGGCTTCTTTTTTTTAGGGTGTATCAAGCAATTTTGCTTAAGAAACCTCAAAATCACAGCTTTTGTGGAGCAGTACATAATACTATAGTCATCGCTCGTTTGGCGCTGTGCGTCACTCTTGCTTCGCCTTATGGCTCGCTTCGGTCACTCCCCGCAAGCGGGGAGCCGGAGGGGCTAATACTTCTACAACTGGTACACTGACATTGAAGAATATTAAAAATCGGAAAATGTCTTGACATTTTCTTACGAAAACGAGGCACAACAATAATGTTGTATTTTAATGTGAAAGTACTCTGACGATTCCTGCGGAATCGAGGCTGAACGGCAATATTGTATATCTCATGCAGCAGTTCTTAACAAACATAATGTGATTTTCATACATCTAAACCAACAAATTCTTTTTTATTGATTTACAAAAAAAATCAAATATACTTGAGGGCAGACAGATAAAACTGTCTCTGGTATAAAAACCATTTACAAAGTATTTGTGCAACGTATTGAAGTAAATATATTGCTTATTCTTTTTAATTGGTTCTGATGCTATATCGTCTTAGTGACGATTTTGGGATTTATTAACTATTAAGGGTTTATGATATGAAAAGAACATTATTACTCGCCGGTTTAGCCTGTTTATTTGCTTCACAGGCAATGGCAGAAACGGAAAATTATTTTTTTAAGCCATACGTGGGCATAGATTATGTACATTCATGGATTGACGGAAGTACCGTAGGCAATGACGCGTATGGTAATTCAATTAAATTACACGATGATGATGCAGGAGCCTCTGAGATATCCATAGGTGCAAAATTTCATAATAATTTTTCGGCAGAAGCTTTCTATGTACAATCGGATAAAATTGATTCGAACGTAAACGTTAAAGTTCTTGATGCAGACAATCAATTGCAAGATTTTAGCAGAAGAATAAAATTTAAATATAAGGCTGTAGGTTTAGATTTTATCAGTTCAGTTCCTGTCGTCGAAAATTTTGAACTTTTAGGCTCACTGGGAGTCGGATATTATAAAGTGGTTCAAAAAAGTGAAATAACTTCTTTTGCCGGATTACCTTTTTATGCCAACGAAGGCAGTAAAGATTCAAACAAATGGGGTGTTCGTGTCGGCTTTGGTGCGCAGTATAATATAACTGATTATCTTGCAGTACGCGGTATGGTAAGAATTTCCCGTGTTGACAGTATAGGCAGCTTCACCGATTTAACAGCCGGTGTACGTGTATATTTTTAACCAGAGATACTAATTTTGAAAAGAAGGTCTGTAAAGCGACCTTCTTTTTTGTTTTTGGCTTAATTTAAGAAAAGTGTTGTTTTTATTGCTTTATTCTTCTGTATCATTTCAAGTAAAAATAATATAAACCTATTCCTTACATGCTTGTTCAATATCAGCCAGAAAATCTTCTAATTCCTGTTCGTGCTCGATTTCTTCTTTTAAGATTTTTTCGGCAATGCGGTAGGTTTCATAATCGCGCCCGTGCGTTATATCGCAAATCCCCTCATAACGCCCGACGGCACAGCGTTCAGCCTCCAGATTATCATGCAACAAAGCCACCACATTAAAATCGTGCGGCGTAATATACTTACAATGTGCCAATTCGTTCCAGCTCATCGGCTCCAACACAGGCACACCGCCCAGCTGAATAATTCTTTCCGCCAACCAATCGGCATGCTTCAACTCCTCCGCTGCGTGTTCCTCAAATTCTGCCACAATCGCCGGACGCTCCTGCCCGTATGCCACTTTCGCCGCCACCCAATATTGATAATATGCCAACCATTCTTCGGCATAAGCCTCATTTAATACTTTAAGTAAATTTTCTATATCGACTTTAGCGATTTTTTTTGCCATTTCTCCCATTTATTTTCTCCTTTTTTGTTTATTATACATCGCAGAGATAATCATTGTATTGCAAAAATCAATAATGAAATTTTACGACATATTAACTTTCGACGACTATATTGTAAAATAAAGGAGAATGCGATGATTTTAGTTGCACCGAGTTTACTTGCTGCCGATTATGGTTGTTTGCATCAGCAAATCCGTATGGTTGAAGACGCTAAAGCCGACTGGCTGCATTTTGATATTATGGACGGGCATTTTGTACCAAACTTGAGTTATGGAGCCGATTTAGTGCGGCAGATGCGTCCGATCAGCACATTGTTCTTCGATGTACATCTGATGGTTGCAGAACCGCTGAAATTTCTGCCGATGTTTGAACATTGCGGTGCTGACCAAATCACGATACATTATGAGGCTTGCTCCAATTTGCCGGCGGTTATCGACTGTATTCGGCAACAACATATCAAAGTCGGAGTTTCACTCAAGCCGGGCACACCGGTTAAGTTGCTAATTCCGTATCTTGGCAGCATAGACAATATCTTGGTTATGACGGTTGAACCGGGGTTCGGCGGACAGACTTTTATGCCGGAAACGCTTACGAAAATAAAAGAAGCAGCACAGCTTATAGGTGATCGTGCCATAACACTTGAAGTTGACGGTGGCATAAATCCGCAAACCGCAGAATTATGTTTTGAAAACGGAGCTGATGTGTTTGTGGCCGGAAACGCAATTTTTAAGGCACAAAATCCAGCGGAGATAATCAGACAACTGCATCAATTGGGAGAAAAATGATGGCTAAAATTTTGATTGTGGAAGATGAACAGGCTATATCGGTATTGCTCAAATATAATCTGGAAAAGGCCGGTTATGAAACAATTTGCGTGGCACAAGGCAACAAAGTTCTGCCGGCCGTTGAAAAAAATACACCGTCGCTTATTCTGCTTGATTGGATGCTGCCGGAAATATCCGGTTTGGAATTATGCAAAATTATTCGCAACAATCCGGATTTGAAGAATGTACCGATTATTATGCTTACCGCTAAAGGTCAAGAAGAGGACAAAGTGGCCGGTCTTTCAGCCGGTGCCGATGACTATGTTACCAAGCCGTTTTCCATTCCGGAACTGCTGGCACGCATTCAGACCAACTTGCGTCGTGCCGGCAATGTGGCATCTGCAATCAAAAAAGAATACGTTTTCCGCGATATTGTGCTGAAAAGTACGGAGAAAAAAGTCTTCCGCGGCGAAAATTATATCCAGCTCGGGCCAACGGAATTTCGCATTTTGCAACTTTTGATTTCCAATCCGACGCAAGTATTCTCACGCGATGAAGTTTTGAAAACGGTGTGGGGCAACAGTATTTATGTGGAACCGCGCACGGTAGATGTACACATTCGCCGCCTGCGTAAAGCCCTCAATGAGTTCGGTCCGGACTATATCCGCACCATTCGTTCAACCGGATATTCGCTTGATGATCACCAAGCGGAAGAATAGCTATTTTTTATTTTCATAAAGCTGCGCGGCGGCAATATAATCAAACTTACCGCTACCGAGCAACGGCGGAGTTGACGTATAAATTATTTCGCGCGGAATCCATAATTCGCTGACACCCTGCTTTTGAAAATACTTCTTGATTTCGGCAACGCTTGCTTTATCACTCGCCGTTATCAACACCAGTTTTTCGCCTTTTTTCTCGTCTTCAACCGCGATTATACCCTGTTTTATATCCGGATATAACTCGTCCAAAAGCTGTTCCACCGCAGTCAGCGAAATCATTTCTCCGCCGATTTTGGCAAACCGCTTGGCACGTCCGCAAATCGTAACGAATCCGTCGGTATCGACGCTGACTATATCACCGGTGTCATACCACTCGTCGGCCTTTTCCAAAACCCTCGGCTTATCGGCGCGCATATAGCCGAGCATCACGTTATCGCCCTTAACCTCGAGCCGACCGCCCTCGGCCACACCGTTGACTTTTTGCAACCGATATTCAATATGCGGCAACAAACGCCCTACCGTATTTTCTTTGCAAAACATCGGCGTATTTACCGCCAACACCGGCGAAGTTTCGGTAGTTCCGTAACCTTCAAAAATGCGCACACCGAACTTTTTCATCCATAACTCGGCGGTGCGGGTTTTGAGTTTTTCGCCACCGACCACGGCAAAACGCACCGAGAAAAAGTCGTACGGATGCGCACGTCGACCGTAACCGAAAAGAAAAGTATCCGTCCCCAAAATCGCGGTTGCCTGCAAACCGTAGGCTATTTCCGGAATAATACGATAGTGCAACGGCGACGGATAAAAATAAGTCTTAACTCCGTTTAACATCGGTAGCAGCGTACCCACCGTGAGCCCGAAAGAATGAAACATCGGCAATGCGTTCAAAATCACATCACGGCTGTTAAACGGTACAGACAAACGAATTTGCAAAATATTGCTCAACAAATTGCGGTGCGAAAGCAATACCCCTTTCGGCAAACCTTCCGAACCTGAAGTAAACAGCACGGCGGCGACATCGTCAGATTTTGCCGAAGATCTGCGGCGCAGTATATAACTCCACAGACCTTTAATTTTATCGCCCAAGCTTATTTTGGCCGCCATATCTTCTAAATACAGCAAATCGCATTTTGCCTTGTGTGCACATTTTTCCAAGCGTTCCAAATTGCCTTGTTCGATAAATTTATGCGCGGTTATGATTTTCTGCAGGCCGATGGTTTTCAAGCACGACGTAAACTGCTTATCGCCAAGTGAAAAATTCAGCATTGCCGGCACTTTATCAATACTTTGCAAAGCAAAAAAGCTGACGAGTCCGGCCAAACTGTTCGGCAACAAAACACCGATTTTTTCTTCTTGCGCCATAAATTTTTTGAATAATGTGCCCAGCACATATATTTTCAACAGAAGTTGCTTATAATTAAGCGTCTTGCCTCCGATATCCGTAGCCATCGGTTGTTTTGAGCCGTATTTTTTTTCGGCATCCAACAACGAATTAAACAGCGGCATATCGATATTTTCCGTCACATACATCATTTCGTTCAGCATATCGTGAAGGCGTAACGCCGCTTTTTGTCGCCGTTCGCGCGCCGGCAGATTGTTATCGGTTTTAATTTCCTGCGGAGGCAGAATCGTCAGCGTAATTTGCGGAAAAGAACGAGCCTTAACCAAATGAGTGATATATGAAAATTTAGAATATTGTGCACCGTCAATTCGTACCGGAACGATTTTCGCGCCGGTTTTTTCCGCCACTACGCCGGTACCTTCATAAATTTTCATCAAAGTTCCGGTTACGCTGATGCGCCCTTCCGGAAAAATCATCACCGTCCGTCCCTGATTAATCACATCCATCAAAGTTCGCAAAGCCAAAGGGCTGGCCGGATTAAGCGGGCAAAAACGTACCAATCCGTCAAGCATTTTCACATACCATTTTTTGCCCCATGCCTCATCTATGGCAAAGGTCATTTTGCGCGGCAAATATACCGCGGCCAACACCCCGTCCAAAAGCGAAACGTGATTTGCCACCACCAAAGTACGCGATTTTGAGTTCTCAAAGTTTTCCAAGCCATTGACTTTTACCCTATACAGAGTTCCCAGTATTACATATAATAGAGAGCGAACCAATGAATCCGGTAAAAGTTTAGCAATATAACAAGCCATTAAGAAGCTCATCACCGCCATCACTAAAAACAAGTCAACAATTTCCAACCCCAAAGACAATAATACTACCGAGCCGAGTGCCACCGATACCATCGCCAAGGAATTGATAATATTGTTGCCCGCGATTACCGAAGCCACACTGTTTTTGGGAGCACGTTTTTGCATCAAAGCATTGAGCGGAACTACATAAACACCGCCGGCACAGGCAAACAAAAAGAAAAACAGCAACAAACAGAATCCACGCGGCATAACTGCAAAACTAGTAAGAGATAAAGTTTCAGTGGAAGTTGCAAAGCCTGATGCCAAGAAGTATATGACAAAGGCGCATACACTCATGCAAAAAGCACTGAGAGGCACATACAAAACCGAAACTCTGCCTTTCAGTATTTTATTGCACAGCAGCGAGCCTACTCCAACTCCTATAGAAAATAAAATAAGGCATAACGTAACGACTTCCTGTTCGGTGTTCAAAACTTTGCTGCATAGCGGAAACACGTTAGTCAAAACAAATGCGCCGAGCATCCAGAACCAGCTGGCACCGAGAATAGCTCGAAAAATTATAATATGTGAGCGTATCAGTCTATAGTTATCACTGATTTGTTTAAACAGATTAAAATTTATCCGCAAATTTTCATCCGCACCGGCAACATTCGGAATTTTATACGCTGCAGCTATGCCAATCAGCGAACATATTATCAACAGTGCAATACTGGCATTTACCGACAGCACCGTGCCCAAAATTGTACCCAAAATAATTGAAATATAGGTACTGCCTTCAACATAGGCATTGCCGGCAATCAATTCATTCTGACGCAGAAGCTGAGGCAGCAATGCATATTTAATCGGCCCGAAAAATGTGGATTGTGTTCCCATAAAAAACAAAATCAAAATCAACAAAGGTATACTTTTGGTTATAAAAACAGCACCGGCTCCAATCATTAAAACAAACTCGGTTACTTTCAAAATCCGCACCAATCCGGCTCGATTATATTTATCGGCAATTAAACCGGCCAAAGCCGAAAACAAAAAATACGGCAAAATAAAAACACCGGCTATGATGTTTGAATATATACCCGAAACTTGCTCATCAGCACCCATTTTAAATGCTACAAAAGTCAACAACGTCGTTTTGAACAAATTATCATTCAATGCACCGAAAAACTGCGTAATAAGGAGCGGCATAAAGCGCATTCCTTTCCATAAATCTTTTGTCATACATACCTCATTTTGAAGCTAAAAATTCCAAGACAGACCGAACAAAGCACGATAATCATTTTTATCCGCACGATGCTCCGGATTCAAGCGAACATCCAATTCACCGGATATACGGATATTATCTGTCCAATCTTTGTTTAAATACCATGCGAGTTTATACTCGCGTCTGTTGTTTCTGATGTCTGCCGTATAGCGGTTGCGATAAACTTCATCGGAATAATAATCGCGCCCCGAGGCAAAATCCACATACAATTTACCGTGTTCCACTTTAAGCGGTGACGAGAGCCTGAACCCGAAATCCGTTGTCTTGTCATACTTATAATTTGCATCAAATGCAAAGCTGTCACTGATTAAGTCAGAAGTTTCAAGCAGTGAAGAATTGAAGTTTTGAGCTTTGGTGAACCCCGCAAAATAACTGCCGCTCACAGTTAATTTAGGAGTTGCGCTCCAAGCGGCACGGATACCGGTATGATAAGTTTGGCTTTCCGGTAAGGCAAAGGCACCATCACCGTTCATACCAAGCAAAGCGTCATTTTCATGCAATATCCCTGAAGATAACGTTAACTTCCAAGTGGCTTTCGGACGATACTCAATTTCAGAGTTGAAGCCGTATGCTTGTTCATTAAATTTATTGTCATGATAGTCATAATCGCCGTCATATAAACCGTTGTTTCCACCGACAGCCTCAAATCTCAAACTCCATTTTGAGTTCATTTTACGTTCATAATGTGCGCCGTACGCAGAATTAAATGACATAAACGGATTTACCAAATCGGAACCGACGGAAGCGGTGTTATTATATTTAGTGTTCTCGCTAAAGAAAAATCCGGCAGAACTGTTTGCAAAATCATAGGTCATATCGGCAAACCCCATTCCGTTGCCGTTAAGCGGGCCTTGAGCATACGCCATACGCATATTACCCATATTTTCATGTCTTACCGCCAAGGACGGAATAATGTGATTAACATCTTCTTTTAAGGCCTTATATCCGGAGTGAGTTACCGCTATGTAGTTATCGGTTGGAAACTCAAACGGACGCATATAGCGGTCAAAGGCCGTTATCGTATCAGGCAAGGCATCATCAAGCGCATCAGCCAACATTGATGTAACCGTCAATGAAGAATCATCAAGACGTACCGAAGAAGATGCCACACTATCGCCGGAAACGGTTGCCACTGCATTGGTTCCTATAATCGGAGAAAGATAATATGTTACAGCCTTACCTAAATCCAATAAACCTGCACCATAAGTGGCATCATAGTGTTCGGTATCATGATTATAACCATCGCCGTTGGTATTGGCTGTCTCCATCAAAATTTCGATAATTTCAGATGAATGCAAAAACGGATAAGCCGTGTGCAAAAACGCAATACTTCCGGAAACAACCGGCGTCGCCTGCGAAGTTCCGTGCATACCGAGATACCCGCTATCGGCCGAAGAATATATATCACTGCGCGTATCGGCGGTAACTTCTCCGCCGGGAGCCGTAATACAATATTTTGCCGTGCTGCCGCAGGCGTTTGAAAATTTTGATTTGTGATAAGCTCTGACAGTACCGTTATCATTGAGCTCAACGTCTGCCGACACAACAACCAACATCATTAATTTACTTAAATCGACTGATCTGCCGTTGACTGTCTGCACTCCCAAATTTTTGATACCTGCTTCCAAATCAGGTTCTTTATAACCGTCATTACCTGCAGCTTTAACCCAAATTGTTCCTTTATACGCCGAAAATGATTGATAAATCAGTTTTTCGTAGCTGTTTACAGTATAGACAGCAGCAGGCAACATTCCGTAAAACAGGTTATCTTTATAGCGCTCAACCAGACTGGCATTGCTGTTATCCGAGGCTGTTCGTCCCAAACTCAGATTAATTGCCACAACTTTATCATCAACCAAACTCTTAATCGGAGCTTCTATAGATGACGTAAAATCCCAACGTACGGCATCAATTTGCGTATTACTGAAAGCTACGCCCATAATTCCTGTTTGTGTTCTATCCCAATTAGCAGCAATAATACCCGCTACATGTGTACCATGAGCATAAGAGCTGCCGGTTAACGGATCTTTTCCGCTCAGTGGCGTGGGATCATCTTTACTCTGTTCCCAATTGTAATCCGTCGGATACATTGCCGCCCACCTATCCAAAACTCCTTCGCCTTTAGTGAAGAAATCCGTTCTTTTATCTATCACAACCTTGGTTCCATTGCCATCATAAAGTTCTCGTTTTTGAGAATAGCAAAGAGAACCGACACAAGTCGAAGTGATATCCCAGCAATTGCGTTTTTCTCCACGGCATGGTCCATAATCAAAATTATGCCCAAAAACTTTTGTTCCGCTTGTGCTTCCGGAATCAATAAATTCTTTATGACTTGGATTAACACCGGTATCAATCACGCCGACAGTCACCGATTTTCCTAAGCGATTTACCAATTGATTGTTGGAATCGTATCCGTAAAATCTGGTGTAAGCTTGCGAAGCTTGAATAGAATCATGAAAATTAACAGATTTATAAGTTATACCATTTCTGGTATTTTCCGAAAAATACTTGCCGTTATATTCGCGGCTACTGCGAAAATCATCAATTGTATAATAATGGAAAGATGCCGAATTTGCCACAGTATATCCACTTGAGTTGAGATATCCGACCATACGTGCTCTGATATTGCTATCGTGGGTACCTATGTTCTCACTGCTACTTCCGCCGCCGGTATTGCCACCTGTGTTGTCGCCGGTATTGCCACCTGTGTTGTCGCCGGTATTGCCACCTGTATTGCCGCCGGTGTTGCCGCCGGTGTTGCCACCTGTATTGCCGGAATTATTTTGCGGATTGCCGGTATCATCGCTTCCGCCGCCACCGCCGCCTCCACCGCCGGCTGCTATTGCCACTCCTCCGGCGATACCGGCTACAATCAAGCCGCCAATAGCATATTTGCCAACATTTGAAGAACTTTTGTACATGCAGTTATTGTTCGGATTTGCACCATAACGCAACAGCAGATCATACGCTCCCCACGCTTTATCATAATAAGCCAAACAAAGTGCCGTAACTCCGCCGCTGTTAGCCGAATCGATATAATACCCTCGATTGAGATAGTAATTAATAGCAGCAACATCGCCGCGCCGCGCCGCCGCATATATTTTGTCTGCCGGTCCGTCAAAAAAAGCGCGTGCCTCTGTACAACAAAGACATCCGAATAAAACCAATGGCAACAGATACTTGTATTTCATATAGCAAACACTCTTGTTAACATTTTGTTTATAATAGAATATTTTTGCATAAATTGCAAGCACAAAATCCCCCGACTATATCTCTTTGATTCACAGGAAAAAAATTGTCGATTGACTTGTTGATAAATAGATTTTATTTTCTTATTGGGAAAGGATGATGTTTATGAATATAGATTCAATCAAAGTAAATCTGCAGTATTTTCTGCCCAAGCATCTGTTAACAAAAACTGCCGGAATTTTGGCTGCCGCCAAACTGGGCAAAATTACAACTGCTGCAGTGCGTGGTTTTATCCGCGTTTATGATATTAACACCGCCGAAATTAAAGAAAATCTTGAAGATTTTGCAACTTTCAATGATTTTTTCGCCAGAGCATTAAAACCTGAGGCCAGACCAATTGATGAAAGTGCCGACAGTTTAGTGTTTCCGGCAGACGGCAAAATCAGCCAATTCGGCAATCTTTGCGGCAATTTTCAGCTGCAGGCCAAAGACCATTATTTTACAATCGAAGCACTGCTCGGGAATAAATCAGATGCCGCTTATTTTACCGACGGAAAGTTTATGACCGTGTATCTGTCTCCGCAAGATTACCATCGTGTTCACATTCCTACCGGAGGTAGACTCCTTAAAATGACGTATATTCCAGGCGAATTGTTTTCGGTTAATCCGCTGTATACCTCCAATATTCCCGAATTATTTTCACGCAATGAACGCGTAGTTTGCCTATTTGACACGGATATCGGAAAGATGGCTGTAATACTGGTGGGAGCGACTATTGTGCGCAGCATCGCTACTCAATGGGCCGGAATTGTGGCTCCGAACAGATCCGATGAAATTTATGTCGAAACTTATGAAAATAAAAATATTTCGTTTGCCAAAGGTGATGAAATCGGAAAATTTATGATGGGTAGCACCGTTATTTGTTTGTTTGAAAAAAAACAAGTTGATTTTATGGCCGGTTTGCAAGAAAAACAAAAAACACGATTCGGTCAGAAGATGGCTGTCATGACAGCCTCAACCTCTGTCATAAAATATCCGAATAAGGTAAAGAAAAAATCCCCTATTCGAGCCACCCGAAATAAGTAACTCACCAAAAAACCTGCCTTGGGCAGGTTTTTTTGGTGAGTTGCGTAATTTATTTTCAGATAATATCTATCAGGCGTTGTTTAAGGGCTTCAGCATCTTCAAGCCGATAATAATTCTTGTTACCGGCATTTTGCGGAAAATAATCCACAATATCCAGCGCAAAAATATTAGATTGTTGATTTATAAAATCACGGCTGAGATTTATAGCTTCGGCATTGCCTGTCAAATATTCTTTGTATTTGGCTATTGCCTCTTGAGCTTCAGTGATAAAATTATTTTGCTCGCCGAAAATGTGTGTAAACGCAAAAATAACGGCCACCATTGCAATAATAAGCAAGCTGCACACACCGCCGACATAGATGCTGCTGAATACCCAAATCAGCAACATTGCCAATAATGTCAGCACCTTAGTCGGTACAGTTATATACCAATGACTGAAACGATGCCGCAATATCCATATATAGAAGGCATACATCAACGTTGTTGCCAGTAAAATTATTAATGTTTGCGCAAAGTTCACGCTAATGAATGCAATAAATATTTCCGTTAATAACAACATTGACGTACTGAACAAAACATAGCTGATGTTATGAAAAATATGGTATTTTCTGATTTGCCGCATTGTAATCTTTTCAAATATTTTTTTGGCTTTTTTGAAACGTACATTGTTAACATTATTAACTTCAACAGCATTACCCTGTTTGTAAAATATCGTTTTCAGTGCGCGGCGTTCGCCTGAAATAAGCTTAGCTGAATCGGTTTTCTTTTTTAGCAAATACACCCGATTATCACTTTCTTGCAAATCAATGGCACCTTTGCGAAACAGATCCAATATTTGAGCAACAAAAGACGTTCTGTCATATTTATTGACGACAATGCTATGCATCAAAGCTCCATTATATGCCGGAGTATATTTTTTACTCTTACGCTCTTTTTTCAGATTTATCAGCGATAGGATAAAAGACAGTAAAATAGTAAGTAAACCCAAACCTGCATAAACTATATTACCCCAATTGGTCAAAAAATGCGAAAATCCCTTGTTAAAATCTTTGATAAACATTGAATCATCCATAACCGCCAGCAAATGCATGCTTTCTCCGTTGAGCATTGGAGTAATGTTTGAAAAAGCAGCTACGTTTTGACTTAGATCAAAACGTCTGGTGCGTTGCTGCGTCATATGCTCAGGAGTACCAACCAGCGCCACCAAGTCATTAAAGCCGTACCCGCTGGGAACGCTGACAATGGCATTAGCCGAGGTTATCAAAACATTCATCGGCCGTCCGGTCAAATTCCAATTCAAAAGTTGGTGCGTATCGACAGGTGTCAATTTATTGTTGATGGCATAATTGAAGACATAAGTATAGACACCGGCATCAAGACGTTGATTATATTTAGGCTTGATTACGATGTTATCTCCCACTTCTTCCACAACATACGGAACTTTAGTATCATTAACCGTTACGCTGTCCAAAATAAAATCGATTTTTTGATACTTAGAAGCATATTTTGGAAATACGCGAGTTAAGCCGTAAGCAAATTTTTCGTTATCAGCCACTAAAGTAACGGTATCTTCTACTTTTACATAACCGTTGGCATGAATATCGATATAGCTCAAAAAATAAGCTATATGCTCACGCGCCGGTGCCAAAATTCTTCTGCCGCTCGGTAAAGTAACCCCTACCGTCGGTATCTGCGGCATTTTTTGAGGTTCTTCTTCCGCAAAAGAATAAAGCTTCTTTGCTGCCTGAGCAATTGCGCGTGCTGCCTGTTCATCATGTATTTCCGACTGAGACAGTTCATCGGATTCAGGTAATTTACCTCCTAAAGAAGTCAGGGCTTTTTCATAAAAAGTTTGGAATAATCCTTTTTTATTTTCTTCTTCCTGTGCTGCATAGTATTCCGGCGAATGAACCACATCCACCCCTATCGGATTTTCCAAATCGGTATCTTTATCCATAACGGAAAGTGAAACTTCTTCAAATCTCTTTTTAAAATAAGAGCGCACCGCTTTCTCATCATGGGGATCCGGCAGCCAATTGTGCGAACTGTTTTCCGTCTGCCGCCGAGGTTTATCCATTCTCTGTCCGGCAAACTGCAACGGAACAATATCTGCCGAGACCGGTTGTACCGGCAAGATTGTCATACAAATGCTTAATGCTAAAAAAATCTTTTTCATAACCTTCGTCCTTGTGTTTACAAATACACTATACGCTGTTATTATTTTATTATCAATTCATTAAAAAAGTTATAAGGAGATATTATATGAAAAATAAAATAGCTGCAATAATATTGGGAGCCGGCAAAGGTACAAGAATGAATTCAGATAAACCTAAAGTGTTGATGCCGGTATGCGGAAAACCGATGATTAACCATATTATCGATACTCTGCAAACTGTTCCGGTTGATGAAATAGTGACTGTAATTTCTCCTGAAGGGAGTGATGTTGCCGCGGCCGTCGCACCATATAAAACATGTGTGCAAGCTCAACAACTGGGCACCGGACTCTAAGGTCGAAGAAGGATTTTCCGTTGTTGTTTTAGGTTTCAGGCCTAAAGATGCCGCTCGTTATGGTCGATTGGTTATGAATGGTCAGGAATTAGAACGAATTGTCGAATACAAAGATGCCACCGAAGAAGAAAGAGCTATAACTTTCTGCAACTCCGGTGTTATGGCATTTGACGGCAAATATTTGTTTGATATTTTGGCCAAAATCGGCAACAACAACGCTGCCAAAGAGTTTTATCTGACTGATGCAATTGAAGTAGCACATAAAATGCATCTCAAGTGCTCGGCGCTCGAAGGAAATCCGGAAGAAGTTGCCAGTGCCAACACTTTGGAAGAACTTGCACAACTCGAAGTATATTATAAGAAAGCAATCTGATGGATAGAATATTTCAGTATATTTATTATATATTTTTAGCTTTGTTTGTGACATTTACGGTTTATCTGACCACGGTTCTTTATTTTGCTCCACGCAGCGATAAATTGGAACGCGGTTTCATTCCATGCACCAAAGCACTGGTTTTTGAACTTTCGGGATGCGAAAGCGGTCACTTGAAATGTCCGTTAAAATTACTTTGGCAAGACATGAAATGCAATATCGGAGTCATTTATAGCGGAGTAATCAACTGGACCAAGGGACAACAAGCAACACCATGGGCAAATTATTTGTTTGAGCCGCAGCTGCAGGCAACAGATGAAGACAACCTATATTCGGGTAATGCTGCCGAAGATATGCTTAGTTTGGAACAGCAAAGCATCGTTCTCGAGCAAGAGCAACAAGAGAGTGAGACTGCCAAGCAGCGCTACCTTAATCTCGACCGAGATGTCTTTATATTCGATCCTGAAGATAATACGGTGAAGTATCCGAAACTTAAACCGTCCGAGTTTGAAAACAACGATGTACGGCAAGGCGATATTGCCGATGAAGCTGATATACTCGTTGAAGGAGCAATTGAAGAAGCAAACGATACTGCTTCTGGTAAAAAGACTATCATTAATAGACCTGATGTTTTGAAGAATATTTATAAAGTAACCGATGAAAAATTACAGAAAGGAAAGTTTAAAAATGAAAAATAAAATGCCGGCATGGGATTTGTCTGATTTGTATAAAGGTATCGATGATCCGCAAATCACCAAAGATTTGGAAATTTATCGCAAAGACGCATTGAAATTTGCCAAGAATTATAAAGGACGACTAGCTAATCTGTCAGCTGATGAGTTTTATCAAGCTATCAAAGATATCGAAAATCGTTCAAAACTTTCGGGACGTTTGGGCGGGTTTGCATATCTTAATATGGTTACGCAAATGAAGAACTCCGCAGCGGTTGCTTTTTACCAGTCGGTTGAAGAAAAAATGACCGATTATGCCAAGCCGATTGTGTTCTTTACACTTGAATTTAATAAATTACCGCAGAACAAAATCAATGAATGGCTCAAAGATGAGCGCATCAAAAAATACAAATATTGGATTAAGCGTCTGCGCAAGTTTAAGGATTATGAACTGACCGAACCTGAAGAACAAATTTTGCTCGAAAAATCCATAACATCGGGAGAAGCTTGGGTACGCCTGTATGAGGAAACCTCATCACGTCTGATTTACACGGTTGACGGTAAAAAATATAATGATGCCGAGCTCTCCAAACTATTGCTCGATAAAGACGAGAAACTGCGCCGCAAAGCCGGAAAAGAAATGAACCGTGTATTGTTTGAAAACAGCCACCTCTTCACCTTTATTTATAATATGGTGATGAAAGATAAGGCTATAGAAGATGACAAGCGCGGATTTAAATTACCTATTTCCGCTCGCAATATGAGCGAAGATGTAAGCGACAAAAGCGTAGAAGTACTGACCGCCACCGTCAAGAAACATTATAAAGATATTGCACATCGCTTTTATAAACTCAAAGCCAAGTGGCTCGGTATGAAAAAAATAAACTATTGGGACAGGAACGCCCCGTTGCCGTTTTCCGCTGACATTAATTATACGTGGGACGAAGCCGTAAAAATCGTGCTGAATGCTTACAAAGAATTCTCACCTAAACTTTATAACATTGCCAAAGACTTTTTTGATAATAACTGGATAGATGTTCCGCCGCGCGATGGCAAAAGAAGCGGCGCATTCTGCAGTTCGCCGATTACCACTTCACACCCGTATCTGATGCTTAATTTTGCCGGCAAGCAAAACGATGTACTGACTTTGGCACATGAACTCGGGCACGGCTGCCACCACCAACTACGCGTTAACAACGGAGAGCTCAATGAGCATACGCGGATGACTTCGGAAGAAGTGGCATCAGTGTTCGGCGAAATGATTGTGTTTCAATCCATGCTGAATAATACCAAAGATGATAAAGCTAAACTGTGCCTGATTGCTTCCAAAGTCGGCGACATGATTAATACCGCAATTCGCCAGATTGCATTCCATTGCTTTGAAACGCGGGCACATGCAGAACGTAAAAACGGCGAAGTTTCCGAAGAACGTCTCAGCCAAATTTGGGTGGAAGAAATGCGCGACAGCCTCGGTGATTATGTGGAAATTGATGAGGATAGCACGCACATTTGGTCTATGGTCGGACATTTCTTCTTTTTGCCATTCTATGTGTATGCCTATTCGTATGCCGATTGTTTTGTAAACTCATTGTATCGCGTCAAAGAGGCAGGCAAAGTAAAAGATTTTGCCGACAAATATTTGGATATGCTATCCAAAACCGCACTTGAAGATTATGATAAAATCCTTAAACCGTTCGGCCTCAACCCCAATAATGCTGAATTTTGGGAATACGGCTTGGAGTTGATTTCATCTTATATCGATTTGCTCGAAAAATTAGATAAAAAGATAAATTCCAATTAAATAAATTGATTATTTTATACGGATGAAAATCATGTTATGTTCGCTAAGAACTGCCGCATGCGGTATATAAAGTCAAAGTTATTGCTCGTTCGGTGGAGTATATAGTATTATTGTCACTCCTCGATTCCGTCAAGGCATGTTCCAATTATTAACATTCTTCAGTGTCGGTGTATTGGCTGCAGAAGTATTAGTCCCTCCGGCTCCCCGCTTGCGGGGAGAAAGCAAAACGAGCCATAAGGCGAAGCAAGAGTGATGCACAGCGCCGAACGAGCGATGACTTTAGGATGAAGATCCCCTGACCAAACATTGTGGTTCAAAGCGGTGGTTCCAGTATTATGTGTTGTACCATAAAAGCTATGATTATGGTGTTCTTTAAGCTAAGCAATCCTTTGTTTTATCGTTATCAATCCGGTTTAAAAAGTTACACTTAATACAGCCTAAAAAATAAATAGTTATACGCAAACGAAAAAGGTTTTATCATTGCTGATAAAACCTTTTTAGGACCTAATAATATTTCGGGAAACTACCACATAACTCTAACGTTACCGCCGACGCCCCAAGCTTTGTAATCTGAACCGAACGTATAGTTACCGAATACGCCGACAGAGAAGTTGGTCGTCAGATTGGTATCAGCACCGATTTCAATTCTACCCAAGGTTTCGTTATCCAAATTCTTGGTATATTCCTTGTCGCCGATTTTGACCTTACCGCCGTCTGGAATAGTTTGAATAATCGATGGTTTAATATAACCGGTTGTAGGTAACTGATGTTGATTGTTGAATTGATACTCTAACTTCAATGCAGCTTCAAGCTCAACGCTGTTAACTTTGCCTACAGAAATCTTTTTATCATTTTTGGTATGTCCCTTATCAAATTTGATATAATCATAATTTGCACGCAAAGACGGAGTAACTGTTGTACGCTTGGTAGCTTTAATATCATATCCGATTTCAGCCTGAGCACCAAATGTTTTGCCGTCAATTGAGCCCTTCACACCGTTATCTGCTTTGATATCGCCATCAATTTTACCGCCATATACAGCCCCCAATAAATACAAACGATTAATGTATTTACGATAGTACAAACCTGCAGTTAAACTCTTAAGTTCAAGTTCACCACCTTGTTCAGAGTAGTATTTGCTATTGTCACCGTAATGTTTCTGATTACCATCGTTCTCGTATTTACCGAAACGGTAAGAACCGAAAATACCGATCAAATCTGATGTAGTTGGCTGATAATCCATGCCAAAGTCAATACCAGCAAGTTTAAAGTCTGTTTCAAATGGCTTATCAAACGTTCCCTGACGGTAGAACGGGGTTGCCCATAATCTCGCTTTAGGGCTCCCTTGTTCATATTGGCAGAATGAATTATTGCAGTTATCCTGATAGCAGCTGCATTGACCGCGAT
>CACWUA010000033.1 GCA_902763905.1 uncultured Pseudomonadota bacterium
ATTCAAATGTTCTCCGATGTGGTTTTGGGTGCCGATCTTGATGAATATGAAGGCGCACTTGAAGCTATGAAAAAATCCAAAGGCTATAAGTCTGATACGGATTTGACCACCGAAGATTTGAAGGAATTGGTAAATCAATATAAGCAAATCGGTCAGAAATTGGGCAAAGTCGTTCCGCAAGATCCGTGGGAACAATTGTGGCTCGGTATCGGTGCCGTATTCGGCTCTTGGAATGTGGCTCGTGCCATTACCTATCGTAAGCTGAACAATATTCCGGGTGACTGGGGTACCGCTTGTAACGTACAGACCATGGTGTTCGGTAATGCGGGTAACGATTCCGCAACCGGCGTTTGCTTCTCGCGCGATCCGGCTACCGGCGAAAACAAATACTACGGTGAATACCTCGTAAATGCTCAAGGCGAAGACGTTGTGGCCGGTATTCGTACTCCGCAACCGATGAGCTCAAAAGGTGAAGGCAACTCTTTGGAAGAATTGTGGCCGAATCTGTATAAGCAGTTGGTAGATGTTCGCAACGCTTTGGAAGCTCACTATAAAGATATGCAGGATATGGAATTTACCATTGAGCACGGTAAATTGTGGATGTTGCAATGCCGCAACGGTAAGAGAACCGCTGCCGCTGCCGTTCGTATGGCCGTTGAAATGTTTGACGAAGGTCTGATTACCAAAGAAGAAGCTATTATGCGCGTTGGTGCTGACCAGTTAGACCAGCTTTTGCACCCGATGTTGGATCCTAAGGCTGAAAAGAAAGTTATTGCTACCGGTTTGCCGGCTTCTCCGGGTGCCGCTGTCGGTCGCGCCGTATTCTGCGCCGAAGACGCGGAAGCTTGGGCTGCCAAGGGTGAAAAAGTTATCCTTATCCGTAACGAAACTTCGCCGGAAGATATCGGCGGTATGCACGCTTCGCAAGGTGTTATTACCGCACGCGGCGGTATGACTTCTCACGCAGCCGTTGTGGCCAGAGGTATGGGTACTCCGTGCGTTTCCGGTTCTACCGACATTGCTATTGACTACGCTTCCAAGACCATGACAACCAAGTCCGGTTCTTGCATTAAAGAAGGCGATTGGGTATCTTTAGACGGCGGTAAAGGTCAGATTATCGAAGGCAAAATTCCGACGGTTAAGGCTGATACCAACTCCGGCAACTTCGGTCGCTTTATGAAGTGGGTTGATGAAATCCGCACCATGCATGTTCGCGCCAATGCCGAAACTCCGGCTGACGCCAAACAGGCTATGGAATTCGGTGCCGAAGGTATTGGTTTGGCTCGTACCGAACACATGTTCTTTGACGCTAAACGTATTTCCGATATGCGCACAATGATTCTTTCCGATAACGAAGAAGGCCGCAGAGCTGCTTTGGCTCGCTTGTTGCCGTATCAAAAAGAAGACTTCAAAGAATTGTATCGTACCATGAACGGCTATCCGGTAGTTATTCGTTTGCTCGATCCGCCGCTCCACGAATTTTTGCCGCATACCGATGCAGAAATGCAGGAATTGGCCGACAAGATGGGCAAGACTTTGGCCGAAGTTAAGAATCGTTCCAACTCTTTGCACGAAATGAACCCGATGCTCGGTCACCGCGGTTGCCGCTTGGCCGTTACCTATCCGGAAATTTGCGAAATGCAAACCCGTGCTATTCTTGAAGCTGCTATGGAATGCCGCGATGAAGGCGTAAAAGTTACTCCGGAAATCGAAGTTCCGCTCATCGGCTCCAAGAAAGAATTGGATATTGTGAAAAACATCATTGATACAACCGCTCAGAAGATTTTCGCCGAAAAAGGCAAGTCTATCGAATACGAAGTTGGTACGATGATTGAATTGCCGCGTGCCGCTTTGATGGCTGAAGAAATTGCCGCTTCTGCTGCGTTCTTCGGTTTCGGTACCAACGATTTGACTCAAACCACTTTGGGTATGAGCCGTGATGATACCGGCGCTATCTTGGATTGCTATCGTTCCAAAGGCATTTACGTTGCCGATCCGTTTGCCTCCATTGATGTTGAAGGTGTGGGCAAACTGGTTAAGCGCGCTTGCGAATACGGTCGTGAAACGAATCCGGAATTGCTCTTGGGCGTTTGCGGTGAACACGGTGGTGATCCGAAATCCATCGAGTTCTTCCAACAGTGCGGTTTGGATTATGTTTCCTGCTCGCCGTTCCGTGTACCGGTAGCTCGTTTGGCTGCCGCTCAAGCTGCGGTTAAATACGGCAAGACTCAGAAAGAGCATAAAGTAAACAAAGCCGCTTAATAAAGCATCCTAAATGCTTTCAGAGAAGGATTTTTCTTTAAGTACGGTTTGTACAGATGAAAAATCCTTCTTTTTTTATTTGACATTCTTTGACAGCTTTTTTAATTTGAACTCTGAAGGAAAACAGTATGCGATACAAAATTACGATAGAATACGACGGAACCAATCTTGTCGGTTGGCAAAAACAACGTGAAGGTCCGAGTGTGCAAGAGTTTTTGGAGTACGCTATCAATCGTTTTTCACACCAAGAAACCGAAGTTTTTTGCGCCGGTCGTACCGATGCCGGTGTTCACGCTTTGGGACAAGTGGCGCATTTTGACTTGGATTCGAACTTAAGCGAATACAAAATGCAGGAAAGCCTTAATGCATTGTTGCGCGAATTGCAAGCTCCGGTTGCCGTGCTCAAAACCGAGATTGTAAGCACCGATTTTCATGCCCGTTTTTCTGCCAAAGGCCGCGGCTATATTTATCGCATATTAAACCGCCGCGGTCCCAGTCCGCTTCTGCTTAACCGCGTATGGCATGTAACTTATCCGCTTGAGGTTGAAAAAATGCGGCAAGGAGCTAAATATCTCCTCGGTCATCATGATTTCAGCTCTTTTCGCGGTTCTGGCTGTCAAGCTAAATCGCCGCTCAAAACTCTGGATAAATTGGATATTGAAAAAATCGGTGATGAAATAATTTTCACAGTGGAAGCCCGTTCTTTTATTTATCATCAGGTACGCAATATGGTCGGAACTTTAATGCAAGTCGGCAACGGCAAGCTGCAACCGGAAGAGGTTAAAAGCATATTGGAAGCTTGCGATCGCAAAAAAGCCGGCATCAGTGCGCCGGCTTACGGATTATACCTTAACAAGGTTATATATTGATTTTTTGCCTAACGTTCTTGACGATATCCATAAAATTAACTTGTTTTTTCTCCGGTGTAGGCATGTTTTCATTGCGCTTTTCGGCAACTCTGGCCGGTTCTGTCGGTCGTGTTCCGGTATCGCGCTCAATCTCGTCAGCTAACTTCGGATCTATTTGCGCCTGTGCTGTCTTTGCATCTGCCTTCATTGCTCCTTGCAACGTGTTTCCGCTCGATTCTTTACCATCTGCACTTGAGACCTTATCCTGAGTTTTATTGGAATAATCTTTGATATTTTCAATTTCTCTATCCGACTTTTTCTCTGCCGCCTTTGCATCTTTTTGCATGGTTTCTTTCAGTGAATTTTCCTTTTCCACTTCCTGCATTATATCAAGATAGTATCTAGCTTGTGCTTTTTCGGTCTCACCTCCGTTTTTAATAATTCCCTCATAACTGTCTTTGGCTTTGGCAAATTTATCTTTATCCTTAGCATATAAATCACGGCAAGATTTTTTATCTTCCTCACGCTTTTTATCTTCTTCGGATTTTGTGGAAGTATCGGCTGTCTTATTACTATCTGCTGCTGTTTGTTCGGCACCGGATTTTTGTTGGTTTTCGGCAACCATAGTTAGAATACCTTCCACCTTTTGCATAATATCCAAAAAATATTCAGCTATTTCAAACCCCGGCAACTTACCGTCAAACAGATTCTGATACATATTTTTCAGTTGCTGATATTGTTCCGGATTGCTCATAGCCATATCCATTATAGACTTGGCATCGGCCATGCGTTTATCATCTTGAATTTTATTGCCGGCCTGTTGCAATGCCGAAAAAGTTTTGTTCCCCTTTTCCTGAGCTGCAGCATTACCCAGCATTTTCTCTGAAAATTCCTTGGCATATTCTTTATCAATTCCGGCCAAATGTTCAACTGCTTCTCGTGAAAGCTTTATATCTGCACCGGCAGTCTTAGCATAATTGGACGGCTCCATAATTGCCTTATCCAGCATAGCTACTGCTTTATCGCCATATAATTCATATAATTTCTGAGCTTTTTCTGCAGCATCAATTGCTTTATCTTCCCCATTAATCTTGTTCATATAATTAATTTTGTTAATCATTCTATTTATATCGGCATTACTTGATGTTTCCGTGTTGCCGGCAGAACTGTTTGCATTAGAGGTATTAACTTTTGAATCGGCACTTTTTTGAAATAATTCCGGCCGCTTTTCTTTGTTATAATTAATCCAATATTCCTCCCCTTTATTTATTTCTTCCGGTGTTAACGCATGATAGCTCCAGTGTTTCTTACCGTCCTGCATCCATGTGTTTATCCTAACTTTACCATTTTGTGCCAACCTTGCCAGTTCTGCCCCCGACAAGTCTTTAAGTTTTGTTTGCCGTTCCGTGTCAAACGTTTTACGGTTATCATCGGTTGCGGTTTTTGCTGTATTCTCATCTTGCGCCGGATGATAAGTAAAACGATTATTAATGCTTTCTCTGCGTTCTCTGTCAAAATCTATAACCGTTTTACCTGCTGCAATATCCTTGCCATCTTGTGCTGCTCTGGCTTTTTCTTCCGGTGTCATATTTCGCACTCTGTATACATTTTTACGCTCTTCCGGAGTTAATTTTCTTGACTCATTATTTTTTTTGCTTTCTGCAGAAGTGGTTTTCGGTTGCTGCGCTGTAGGTGTAAAACCCTGAGTATTATTAGGATCGTTCCAATATCCGCCGATATTTATACCATTGTTCTCTTCCGGTCTGGCGATTCCTTCAGGTGCCTTAAAATCATTATCTTCCATAGTTTTTCTCCTTGCAATAACAAAAAAATATAACAAATAACATTTTATTTATATCATACTTTTCTTTAATTTTGTATGACATTTTTGTTACATTTTGCCGCAACATTTTACTCTGCGAAAATATAACAAAACACTTGCACACCACAATAAATTCGTATACCGTTGACATAACAAAGGATATTAACATGATTGCAAAATTACGCGGAATTATAGATACAATCGGCGAAGATTGTTGTATTATAGATGTCAACGGAGTCGGTTATGAGGTTGCCGCCTCGGCTAAAACTTTGAGCAAATTGCAACTTGGCGAAGAAACAACCCTTTTGACGATTATGACGGTGCGCGAAGATGATATTTCCCTGTTCGGATTTGCCGACGCATGGGAAAAAGAGTGGTTCAATACTTTGACCAAAGTTCAAGGTGTCGGAGCCAAAGTTTGTCTGAGTATTCTTTCGGTGCTTACCCCTACTCAGCTCTCTCAGGCCATCGGAGCACAGGACAAGGCCTCCTTCTGCCGTGCTTCCGGTGTCGGGCCAAAACTGGCAGCACGAATTGTTACCGAACTTAAAGACAAAATCGTAACGGTTCCGATAGCCGTCGGCGGCAAGCCGTTAACCTCAGATACAAACGAATCTGCAACAATAACGCAAACTCCACAAACAGAGGTTGATTACACCAAAAGCGAAGATGTTACCTCAGCTTTGGTTAATCTCGGCTATCAACGATTGGAAGCTTATCATGCCGCCTCTAAGGTTGTTGCTGCCAACCCCGAAGCCAATGTTGCCACACTTATTCGCTTGGCTCTTAAAGAATTTGCCAATAAGGAATTTGACGTATGACCGATGATACTCGTATAGTAAGTCCCAAAGAACAGCCGGAAGACACCCAAATCGGTAACAATCCGGTTAGTCTGCGTCCGACCTCTCTTGATGATTTTGTCGGACAGCGCGAAGTTTGCGACAATCTCAAAGTGTTTATAACCGCAGCTCGTCAACGCGGCGAGGCTCTAGACCACGTGTTGCTGTTTGGCCCTCCGGGACTGGGCAAAACCACCCTGTCTTCCATCGTAGCCAAAGAACTCGGTGTCGGTTTTCACGCCACTTCGGCGCCGATGATTTCCAAATCCGGCGACTTGGCGGCGATTCTGACCAATCTCGAACGCAACGATGTGCTGTTTATTGATGAAATCCACCGCTTAAATCCGGCAATTGAGGAAGTGCTTTATTCGGCAATGGAAGATTTTCAGCTTGATTTGATTATCGGCGAAGGACCGTCGGCACGCTCGGTACGCATTGATTTGCAACCGTTTACTTTGGTCGGTGCCACCACTCGCTCCGGCTTGCTTTCTACCCCGTTGCGCGAACGCTTCGGTATTCCGCTTCGGCTTGATTTTTATTCGCACGAAGATTTGAAAAAAATCGTGCAGCGCGGCGCCGGTCTGCTCAATATTGAGATTTCCGACAGCGGCGCCATGGAAATTGCCAAACGCTCGCGCGGCACTCCGCGTATTGCCGGCAGGTTGCTGCGACGCGTCCGTGACTTCGGTGCGGTTTCCGATAAAAAAATCATTGATGTCTTAATTGCATTGTCAAAAACTACGGCGGCGGACCGGTCGGAGCCGATACTTTGGCCGCCGCACTTTCCGAAGAACGCGACACCATTGAAGAAGTGGTTGAGCCGTTCTTGCTCAAACTCGGCTTTTTGCAACGCACTCCGCGCGGCCGCATAATTTCACAACTCGGCTACAAATATTTAGGGATTCGTATGCCGTCAAAACCGAGCAAACAATATGATTTATTGGAGGAAAACGATGCCGACTTTTAATCTTTTGCCGGCAGCCGGCACTACTGTTGACAATATTTTTGCCTATCCGATTCGCGTATATTATGAAGACACCGATGCCGGCGGCATTGTTTATTATGCCAATTATCTCAAATTTGCCGAGCGCGCCCGTACCGAATTTCTACGTGCACTGGAAATACATCAGCAGCAGGATTTGGAACAAAAGCAAACCGGCTTTATCGTGCGTTCCTGCCATATTGAATACTTAAAATCCGCCGTATTGGATGATGCATTAATCGTTACTTGTCAAGTTACTGAAATCGGTGCGGCTAGCGCGGTTATAGCTCAGGAAATCAAGCGTGGCAATGAAACTTTGGCTACTTTGGAAGTTAAAGTGATATATATGAATATATCAACGCATCGTCCTACTCGCATTCCAACCGAGATGATAGAAAAGTTTAAACTGTTTAACCATCAGTAGTATGTATAAAGGTCTTGCAAAACAGAAAAACTTTTTGCACTATGCCGTTTCCGTTGATGTCTATACCGAAAAATTAATCAAAAATCTTAATCATTTATAAAAAATTTCCCGCTAAAATGAGCGCAATCATAACATTCTTAAGGAAAAAGTCATGCACGGATTGCATCCTCTGATTATCGATTTAACATTGATAACGATTTATGCCGCCATCACCACACTTCTGTTCAAAAAGCTTAAGCAACCGATGGTTTTAGGCTACTTGCTGGCCGGCATTTTTGCCGGTCCTTACTTCAATCTGGTACCGACTGTTACCGACCATGCCAACCTCAGTCTGTGGGCAGACATCGGGGTAATTTTCCTTTTATTCAGTTTGGGCTTGGAATTCAGCGTCAAAAAAATGTTTGCCGTTGGCAAATCAGCGGTTATTACCGCTACTCTGAACATTTTACTGATGCTATTTGTCGGTTATTATGTCGGTATGCTGATAGGTTGGACAACTTCTGACAGCTTTTTCTTAGGTTCAATGATTTCCATGTCTTCAACTACAATCATTATTAAAGCCTTTGATGATTTAAACATCAAAAAACAAAAATTTACCGATTTGGTATTTGGAATACTGGTAATCGAAGATATCGTAGGTATTTTAATGCTTGTACTGCTTCCTACATTAGCTGTTGGCAATAATATCAACGGTAGCGAAATCGGATTAAGTATCTTAAAACTCGCCGCATTTTTGATTTTATGCTTTGTGACCGGCATTTATTTGATTCCGACAGCTTTACGCAAACTTCAAGATTTTGTGAACGATGAGATGCTGTTGTTGGTTGCGGTTGCCCTTTGTCTGACTATGGTTTATTTGGCGGTATATTTCGGTTTTTCTTCAGCTTTGGGCGCATTCATTATGGGCTCTATACTTTCCGAAACCGGTGTCATTCAACGCGTCGAACACATCATCAAACCGCTGAAAGACTTCTTCGGCGCCGTCTTTTTCGTAACCGTCGGTATGATGGTAAATCCGCAAATGTTCATCACCTATGCATATCCGATTGCGGTAATAACAGCCGTCGTCTTGACAGGAATGGTCATATTTTCGATTTTCGGATTGGTTATTTCGGGGCAAAATCTCAAAACGGCGGTTTCCTGTGGTTTTTCGCTGGCTCAAGTCGGTGAATTTGCCTTTATTATTGCCGCTCTCGGTATGAGCCTGCACATCATTGATGAGTTTGTTTTTCCGATTATTGTTGCTGTTTCGGTAATAACTACATCGCTCCCAAATTTTTGAAATTTCTAGAAAAAACTCTTCCTGAAAATTGGCTCACATTTATTAATCAAAATGCCAAATCACATTCGGCTTCATCCGAAGAAAATCAAAAATGGGCCGATTTATTTAAAATATCTTTTATTCGTATGTTTATATTTTCCTTTATTCTGACAGCCATAATCGCCATAGTAAAACTCTGGATTCGGCCATACGCCATGGAATGGATGCCGAATCTAGCTGCTCGTATTCTGACTACCGCAATCGCCTTATTATTAATGTCTCCGTTTTTAACCGGTTTGGCCGGACGCAACATTTTGCCGTCAGTTACAGCAGCCAATCTGAAAAACACTGTCAAAAACGCTTCTGAAAAGACCAAACAAAAACTGCTGAAAACTGTGCCAACCAAAAACTTAAATCGTTACGCACAACAACTGGTTCCGCAAAAAAATATTTTCAAACGACTTTATGTAATTTTGCATCGCCGTTTGTTCCCCAAAAATCAGACATCTGAAGAAATCAATACACAAAGGCATATTTTTATGATGCCGCAACATCTCAAAACCGTTATTCACGATAATACCGAAACCGTCAAAGATTCCGTTAAAAACATTATATCTAAAGACAGTATTTCACGAATTTATACCGATTTGTGGTTTGCTAACAAGCTTTACCGTCCGTCTTTGCTGATATTAACCAGCGTACGCATGTTAGTCGTTTGCTTTTTCATTGTTACGGCTGTACACCAGTTTTTAACTGAAAATCCTAAAGTAATTTTCTTACTGCTTTTAGGCTCAATTTGGCTGATTATGCGCTCGCAATGGCTCTTTAATCAATATATCAAAATAGAGAGCCATTTCTTAGATAACTTAAACGGGGATAACGATCATACCTCGACAGAAGAGTAATCTGCGCAAGCTAACTCTTCTTAATTCGTTGCTGAATGATTATGTATAAAATAATTGCGGCAAAAAACAACGATAAGGCATTAAAAAACATCATTTGAATTGAGTGCAAATACACTCCGTAGGCTATCCAAAGTACCATGCCTGCGCAATATATCATATAGCTGCCGAGTGAAAGTCCGCTGACATCTTTGGTTTTAATAGTCTGAATTGACTGTGGCAAAAACACAACCGCTGTACAGATGCCGGCTAAACAGCCCAAAATTTCACCGAAGATATCCAAATCAATTTATCCTAAAAGAACTTCAACGCAACAGTACAATTATCTGACAGACAGCCGCAAGCCTTAACGGCTTCCCAACGTGTCAGCGGTTGACGAGAGAGTGTTCCTTTATCCGCCGACTTATATACCTCATCCTGATTATCTTGCAACAGATAGTAACTGATAAGCTCCGAACCGTTATACGGTTCACGCGCAGAAATAAAAGACGCCTCCAAACCCATAAAATTAGGGAAAGCAGAACGCCAATCTGTCATAGACATAGCTATGCACTCTCGGTGTTTCAATCCCGTAAATAAAATAACATATGCACCTAAACCCTGATATTGTGCTTTAAACATTTTTTCTTCACGTCTTATATAAAGATAATTTTTACGTTCAGCCAATGTTTTAGGTGTTTCATTGAAAACCATTTTACCGCCGAAACGATTATATATCTCACTACCCTCGTCGGACTGTTTAATTTTAACATTCAGCGGCAAAAAATCGCTGTAACCTATAAAATCGGAATTAAAGTCCATATATTTTGCACTCGGATAATTTTGCCGCACTCGCTGCATGAAATAAACCAAATCTTCTTGTGTTTGCTCAATTCTGCTGTTTGTCAGCTTCAAATAAAAGATATAACCGACAATCAGAACAAAAAACAGCGGTAGCATAAAAACCAAAAAGCGTAAAAGCTTGCGTACTAATTCTTTTAACCTATCCATGCGCACCTCTCTGAGTCTATTGTAACACATTTTTTTGCGTTATACAATATATTTATAATCCAGATACCATAAAAGAAACGTTAACAAAACGCAATATATTGATTTTCATCCGTCACATTAATCAGCGGCAAAAAGCGCATGATCTGTGTTTTTTGCCACTCATATACGGCTTCAGCATATATTTTGCCCACTGATATAACATTGAGCGCACAATTTCATCTTTATGTTGCCACACAAATTCAGCACTGCTAAAACTACCGCTCAAAAATATTTCCATATTCTGCCCGAGCTAAACCATGTCTCTGATATAGTTATCCAATTCTCCGACACTAAGAATATTTTCCGCCATGGCCCGTATCCTCTAATAATTTCTGATGATTCCCGAAAGCACACCTTGTATTTTCACCCGATTCGCTTCCAGCGTCTTGGTTTTATAATTCTTATTGCACGGCACCAATTGCACATATTCTCCGCTTTTCTTCAGTACCTTAAGCGTTGCTTCCTGATTATCGACCAATGCCACCACTATTTTGCCGTTATCAGCCTGATTTTGCTTTTTGATAATGGCGGTATCTCCATCCAAAATACCGGCTTCAATCATCGAATTACCCTCAATTTTCAAAGCATAAAACTGACCTTTGTCCACCATATTAAAAGGCACTGCTATCGTTTCGGTTTCGTCGGCCAATGCTTCAATCGGCTGACCGGCGGCAATTTTGCCGTAGAGAGGAATCTGAACCGAACCGTTTTGAATAGCTTGCTCGCGCTTCTTTTCTTCATCAATTATCGCTTGTGGCTTAAACCGCGGCAAACGCACCACTTCCATAGCCCGCGCCTTATGCGGCAAGCGGCGAATAAAATTACGCTCTTCCAGCGAAGTGATTAATGCATGTATGCCGGATTTGGATTTTAATCCGATGGCATCTTTCATCTCATCAAACGACGGACATTGTCCGGTTTCACGATTGACTTTGTTTATAAACATCAGTAAATTATATTGTTTTTCCGTCAACATCGGCGTTCTCCTCAAAAAATTTGTTCTATTTTAGTTCTGTAAATTTTCAAAAGTCAAGCACTATTTATATCACATACAAAAAATGCCTCTGATTAAAAATTTAAATAGACTGCCATGAAAATATGTGATATATTTCTGTTGAGGTGAGCATGGATAAAAAAGATTATATATGGCTGACACGCAACACGGAAATTGATAATGTCTGCGATTGCTTTGAAGATTGCGACACGGAACCGATAATATTTAAGTTGTTCCGCGCATCGCACTTACCGCAAATTCGGAAGATTTTTGCCGATAATCGCACTGCATTGCACCGTGATAAACAAGATAATTGCCGGCTGATTGTTAGCGATATGACCGTGAGCGATTTTTGCGATATTGCTTTACAACATAACTCCGACCTTATATATAATGATGCCGACGGCCGCATTTATTATGATCCGGCAAATCGGCGTAAATATCAGCATTTTCTTCGCCGCAACACCCCGCAAACTCTTTCCCGACTTTCGCCGCAAAGAAAGCTGGATATTCTGCTGTCAATCAGCAAAGAATGTTATATGAGTCTGCACGGCAAGGAACAACATGAGGCGGCGCTTGACCGACAGGCCGATAAGCTCAATGCGCTGTTGCAACTGCCGATATCGCCTGAATTTTGGGAAAACGAGCAACGTAAGATTCGCCTGATTGCCGCTGACATCGCCCAAATCCCGCAAATTAAAGAAAAACTTGAAGATTTTAATACATTGAATTTACCGGAACAAAAAAAGCTGTTATATAAGGTTGCAAGCATAACCGCAAAATACAACCGCATCAAAACTCCGCAGTTTGTACTGCTGACCACCGAACAATTACGGCAGTTTCAGCTTGATAATTGGGTTGAGGCCGACGCCTTTGCTCTTGATAAAACATTATATATATGCGCCGACAAACTCAAAGAACAAAGCGGGATTCGCTGTTTGGCTCTGGCTTGGCACGAAACTAACCATATTGCCATGGCAACCGGAGATTATTCGCGCTTTCCGCCGGTGGAAGATATGTTGAACCCGCGCCTTAATTATATTAACGGCATTGAGCAATCATATATTTTCCACCCGCAGGAAAAAATAAATTATGCGCTTGAAAATATGTTTATTGCGGAATGCGCTGCCCGTACCGGAGTTAAAAAACTCGGCAATACCTTTGCGCCGGCGGCGGAATTTGACATTGCCGCTCAGTATATTGCCCGTTCTTTGCAGAAAAAATACTGATTTTAAAATTTTTTTCATTTTTTTGCATTTTTTGACTGGATTTACCCTCAAAAATGTGATATATTCAGTTTGTTTCACACTTAACAATTTTTATTTTAGGAGCAATTATGAGTATTAAAAAATTACCATCATTGACGTTTAACGCCGGAGAATATGTTGTTTATCCGACACATGGTGTCGGTAAGGTATCCGATATTACCAAACAAACGATTGCCGGTACGGAATTAGAAATGTTGGTCGTCAACTTTGATAAAGATAAAATGACCTTACGGATTCCGACGGCAAAGATTCCGAATGTCGGCTTGCGCAAAATTTCGGACGATAAAACTATGGAAGAAGCTTTTAATACTCTCAAAGGGAAAGCCCGTATCCGCAAAATTATGTGGTCTCGCCGTGCGCAAGAATATGAAAACAAAATCAACTCCGGCAATCCAGTAGCTATAGCCGAGGTTATCAGAGATTTGTACCGCAGTGAAAATATTGCGGAACAATCATACAGTGAGCGCCAAATATATGAGCAGGCTGTCGACCGCTTGGCCAACGAGGTTTCTGTATACAGTAATTGCTCGCTTGAAGACGCCAACAAAAAACTGAACGATATTTTATCAAAAGAAAAAGCAATGTAATTTTCTCCTTTTTTACGGCTTTGTCGGATGATACAGCATCTTCAAAATAAAAATCCCTGTTACGCTTGCAACAGGGATTTTTATTGAAAAAACGTATTAATTACTTAACAGCTTTCTTCAATACAGCACCGGCCTTAAAGCGCGGAGCCTTAGATGCAGGAATTTTGATTTCTTTGCCGGTTGCCGGATTGTGACCCTTGCGAGCAGCACGCTTAGCAACATCAAACGTACCAAAACCGGTAATTTGAATAGAATTGCCTTTTTTCAAAGCCTTTGTAATAACAGCGATAGCAGCGTTAATTACTTGAGCAGCAGCAACTTTAGATGCTTCAGCTTCTTTAGCAACGGCATCAACGAATTCAGTTTTATTCATTTTATTTCCTTTCTCTAACGTTAAAGTAGAGGCAAACAACCACCTCTGCCTACAGTCTGAACAATATTTTACATAAATGTCAAACAAAATCATATATTAATCACAAAAAAAATATCATTTTTCATTGTTTTCTTGCCGATAATTTATATTATTGTAAATTTTATTTTACTTTTAAAATTAAATAGAGTAAAAACATATCCAGAAATAATTAATTCTTAACGAAAGGAAAAACATGAAACTTTTTTATATGACATGGGCAATGATTGCCGTATTTATTTCGGGATTTTTCGCCGGCTACATTTATACAGATACAATACAATCAAAAATTGCCGTGGTTGATGTGGCAAAAGTTGTGGCTAATTCAGCCCAGGTACAAAGCTTAAAGGCCGAGCAGGAAATGCAAAATGCCGAATTGCTGCAATGGATTCAAGATGCTCAAAACAAAATTAACTCAGAAAAAGATAAAACTAAACAAGAAGAATTGGCTAAACAATTATCTGCCGAATTGGATAATAAAAGAAATGTTTATGGTCAACGTTATATCAACTCATTGCGTAGCGTAGAACAGAACATTGAGCAAACCATTACTTCTGAAGCTCAAAAGAAGGGCTATAAATATATTATAACCAAGGGTATGCTTCTCGGCGGCGGTGATGATATTACCGACGAAATTACTAAGGTAGTTAAATAGCAAATTAAAGCAATTTAAAAAAAAACGACTTCGGTCGTTTTTTTATTATCCTTACTCGTAATGGGAACAGCATGACAGAAGATTGCTTGTATAATCTGACATGCGGCTATTGAGCGATGACTTTGATTTTATATACAGCATACCGTAGTACTTGACGAACATAACGTGATTTTCACATGTAGAAGATTAACAAATTCGTTTAATACCGCGTAAAAAAATAAACAATCATAAAAAATATTATTGACATTAGAAAAGCTGTAGAATATAAGCATTTACCAGATAACGGGCCAACATAGCTCAGTTGGTAGAGCTACTGATTTGTAATCAGTGGGTCGGGAGTTCGAGTCTCTCTGTTGGCACCAATAAAATGACCACCCTTTTGGGTGGTTTTTTGTGTACCAATGAAAATTCTGACGGACACCCCACTTGAGTCGGATCGGAAAGAAAAAAAAGAAGAAGTACAATTTTCCTCTTTTAATATTGGAGATGCGTTGCTTGCACTTTACGAACATTATTTATGTATGTTCGCTTACTTTTGCAAGTTTCTTTATTTCAGATATATTTCCTTGTCGAACCACTTTTTCGTGGTTCTAATCTGCATCATTTCATGAAAATCATATAAAAAAACACCCATAAAGGGTGCTTTTTTATATGATGGTCGGAGTGACTGGATTGGCTTCGCCGCCCCTACGCTCATCGCTTAAAGGCGACCGGCATACTAAAGTCTGCCTTTCGCTTGTGGTCTTCTTGCTAAAATTTAATTTATTGATTTTAAAGTAGTAAATTTTAGCCTCGGTCACTCGGTTGCGATTTGTTCGCTTCGCATCGCTTATGCTTGCTCACAAGCAACCTTCGCCCGTCGTTAAAACTATCTCCGCCGGAGATAGTTTTTGTCTCCGGCAGCTTCCCGCTGCTCCTCATCCGCCACTCGTCACAAATACACCAAACCCCGCCATAAAGCGGGGTTTGGTGTTTTTGGTCGGAGTGACTGGATTCGGACCAGCGACTTCTACGTCCCGAACGTAGCGCTCTACCAGGCTGAGCTACACTCCGATAACTTACTACCTTTTAATACTTTTTTTTCATATTGCAACAAAAATTTTCTATTTTATCAAAAAAAATGGCGCTTTGATAAAATATTTATATTTTTCAGATAGTTATATCGTACAACTATTCTTAAAAAGATTCTGTGTTAATATTGGAGTTTGTCTCCTGAACCATCTTAACTGCTGTTTCATGACTATTCCGCAATTCGTTGAACGCGGCTTTCTGCGAATCATCCAGAATCGCCTCAAATGCAGAAAGAGTGTTTATTTCCAATGCACGAGCACGTCGACGTATATCGGTAATTTCTTTTAAAATACTTTCTTGTTCGCTGACACTATCCGCACTGATTTTCTGAACTTTGGAAATTTGTTCCGGTGTTAAATTTAGATTTTGTACATAATAACTGACATCCGGATCAATTACATCTATTTCCGTTGCTTCCGATTCGTTATTCTGTGCCGCGCTCTCTACCTCATCTAACAAAGATACCGGTCTTGCCAACGGAGTATTTTTTATGGTTTCAGCAAGAACTGAATTATCGTTGAACAACTGCGCCGATATACATGGCGAATATAAAATCAAGCTGAAAAGCAGACTGTTTAACAAGGCTTTATTCATACTGTTCTCCCTATCAAATTTATGTTGTTATAGTAACGTTTCTATACAAATTTTCAAGTCATTTATCGGATAATAACGTATTCATACACAACTTTAGTATGTTCACGACATATATTTTTATTGCATCTTGTATGATTTTTGTTATATTTTTTATGAAGGAGAAAATATGAAAATAATATATTGCGGCGATATTGTAGCGCGAGCCGGGCGCGAAATAGTCTTGGAAAATATTGCCAAACTGAAAAAAGACTTTACCCCCGATGTTATTATGTTGAACGTAGAAAACGCAGCTCACGGTTTCGGGGTTACTCCCGGAATTTGTCGCGATTTTCTGGCTCACGGAGCCGATATTTTGGTTACCGGTAATCACTTCTTAAATCAACATGATATTGTATCGTATCTTAATGAATGCAAAGTAATTGTACGTCCGGCTAACATTCCGCCAGAAAATCCGGGACGTGGACACATAATTTATGAACTTGCTGATGGTCGCCGTATTTTGGTTATTCAAGTTCTCGGGCGCTTGTTTATGGAAGCAGTAGATTGTCCAGTACAAGCTATTGATGCAATTTTGCAAAATTATGCTCTTGGCTGCAATATTAATGCTATTTTCGTGGATATTCACGCCGAAGCTACTTCCGAAAAACTTTCGCTTGGTTATTATCTTGACGGAAAAGTTTCTTGTGTCGCCGGCACTCATACCCATGTTCCGACCGCAGATGCCCGTATTTTACCGCAAGGCACTGCATATATCACTGATGTCGGTATGTGTGGTAATTATAATTCTATATTGGGGTTCGAGCCGGATGCTCCTATAAATCGTTTACGTCGGCATTATATGGAAGATCGCCTGATTCCTGCATCCGGTCATGGTACGCTGTATGCTATTTTGGTTGAGACTGATGATGCAACCGGACTGGCAAAATCAATTGAACAAATAAAAATTTAAGGAAGCCTGTTTTCATCGGCTCCCTCAATGGTAAATCAAACCGTAATCAGAAAAATTTCATGATCAGCGAACAATTACTGTTTGGACATTCGCAGGCCAATGCGGCGGTTCCTGCATCCATCGGTACAGCCAATGTTCCGCCGCCGGAGCAAGCTACCGCGTATGTTTTGGCGTCGGTACCTCCAGGGCATCCTTGATACAGAGCTTTTTCCATATTAGTTGTCTGGGCATCGGTACCGACACCGAGACCAATGAAAGAGGAATTCCTGATATTACCCCAAGCGCTTGCCCCAAGTGCTACGCAAGCATCTTCAGTTAATCCGGAAAATATAATTGCATAAGCCTGATCATCTTTTGTGTCTGAGCTTATCCATGATGGTTTGATATCAATTGCTCCACCATATTTATTTATCAGTGCGCCGCCGTCAATTGCACTCGACGGAATGGCTCTCAATTTCATTGCTGTACTGGAATTAAGTCCTACGTAAGAATCAGCACCTGCCCCGTAAGCCGAAATCTTTGAGGCAATCAGCTCAACCTGTTCCAAAGTTGCGTTAATTTTATATTGAGCCATCGTTTTACTATAACCGAGCATACCGCCAACCGAAAGAATACCGATAATAGCCAATACACCCAGCATTTCAATCATTGAACGACCGGTTTCATTGTGTTTCATCAATATCACCTTACTTCTTTTCATCAGGATCGCGCAGCACATAACCGCGTCCCCACACGGTTTCTATATAATTTTTTCCGCCTGATGCTTTTTCCAGTTTTTTACGCAGTTTGCAAATAAATACGTCGATAATTTTAAGTTCCGGTTCATCAATGCCGCCGTAGAGATGGTTTAAGAACTGATCTTTATTTAATGTAGCACCCTTTCTGAGTGAAAGTAATTCCATAATACCATATTCTTTACCTGTCAGATGCAATGTCTTACCTTTAACGGTAACGGTTTGCGTATCCAAGTCAATTTCCACATCACCGGTACGAATAATTGAATTAGAGTGTCCTTTAGAACGGCGAACAACAGCCTGAATGCGTGCCAGCAGCTCAGCCTTATCAAATGGTTTGGTTAAATAATCATCAGCGCCATAGCCCAATCCTTTAACTTTTTTATCCGGTTCGGACAATCCGGAAAGAATCAGCACCGGTGTATTCACTTTTGAATTGCGTAGATTTTTCAAAACTTCATAGCCGTTCATATCCGGTAACATCAAATCCAAAATGATAATGTCATAATCATAAAGTTTTGCGATATCCAGTCCATCTTCACCCAAATCAGTGGAATCGACAACCATTCCTTCTTTTTTTAGCATCATTTCAATACTTTGCGATACCGCATAATCATCTTCAACCAAAAGAACTCTCATTTTCCCGCCTTTCTCAAAAATTAACCACGATAAGTTAAGTTTAATCAAAACGCGATAAATGAAAAGCATTTGTTAATAATTATTAACAGGATTATCAAAAAAAAATTTGACATCCCAAAAATTAACGTCTAAAAAACGCTGGTGCGTTAAAAAATGCTTGCATTTTATTGCGAGTTGCATTAAGAATATGAGAAGTCGAAACGGTCCCATCGTCTAGTGGTTAGGACGCGGCCCTCTCAAGGCTGCAACACGAGTTCAAATCTCGTTGGGATCACCAATAAAAAAGAGGAAGTGTAATCTTCCTCTTTTTTTTGGTATCCCTAAAAGCAATTCGAGATTTGAACAAGGAACGAGCGCGAGGATAAAAACAACCTCAAAATGTTGTTTTTACCGCAAGCGGCGAAGTTTTCTTAATGAGCAAGGAAAGCGACAGCACCCGCGGCGAATTTAGAAAACGAGTGACCGCAGCGGAGAGTGCGGCGCAGCCAAACTCGAACGCAAGACAAATCTCGTTGGGATCACCAATAAAAAAACTCCCCTGCAACGGGGAGTTTTTTATTGGTCCAAATTTTCGTACGAGATTTGAACGAGGTACGCGGCCTCCTGAAAAGATACCTTAATGTATGTTTTCATGAGGAGACGCAATGAAACTTAATTGAGCAAGGGAAGCGACAGCAACCGTAGCGAAATTAGAAAACAAGTGACCGCAGCGGAGAGTGAGGCATAGCCGAACTCGAACACAAGACAAATCTCGCCCAAGATCACCAATACAAACGGCAGGCAGTAAAAAGCCTGTTTTTCTTTTATTTTCAAGTATTTATACGAGTTCGAATCTTTGTTTTTCAAAAATGCGCATTTTGGGAAATTTTACGAACTCGTTATAGCAACAATGCAATAAAATCAAATAGTTAACTCATATACTATAAAAAATCAAAAAACAGTTTTACTTTTTATAATGCCGTTGTATTATTTAAGAAATTAACGGGTTATAAGTACCAGGTGAAAAAAATGATATCTATATTTGAACAAATTGCGGAAAATGAAAAAATATTCAGCGCGAACAATTATGACGGGAATGTAGGAGAAAATTATAAAATAATCCGCGGAAATATTCCGATTATGTTATCTGCACCGCACGCGGTGAATCATTTTCGCAACGGGCAAAAGAAGTGGGCTGATTTGTGGACAGGAGGAATAGCGCTTTATTTGCAACAAATTACCGGTTGCCACTTGATTTATAACGCTTGCTTTGCTGAAAAAGATCCAAATTTTGATGTACCGGAAAACAATGATTATCAAACCGCCTTGAAGCAATACTTAAAAAATACGCCGATTTATGTTTTGCTTGATTTACATGGCTCATCTGCAAGTCGTGAATATGCGGTTGAATTAGGTACAGCACCGTTGCCGGATAAATCCGAGCAGGAAAAACAAGAGGATTTAACCTCATTGCATGGCATCAAAATAATTGAAGATGTTGTGATGTCGTCATTTAATCAAAATTTTGCAAAAATGGAAACTCCTAAAAAATCTGTTTGGAAAAATAAAGTTTTCTCCGCCGGTGGGCAAAATACTGTCACAAAAGGAATTTCCGAAAATACATATACAGCCTGTTTACAACTTGAAATCAATGCGGAATACAGAAATCCCAATAATCAGGCACAATTTACGGCGTTAATAAGTGCATTACAGCAAATTATTCAAAAATTATCAGCTCTTAATTGGTCAGAGATATTAAAGGAAAAATAAATGAAATTAAGCGGTTATCTGATTGAAAAATACAACAATATGGGGAACGCTTATACATGCAGACGCCTATTGCAAGAGGCTCAAAAACAAAATATTGATATAAAATTAATTGGTGTTTACGATTCTTCGGTTACTCAAGACGGTTGTTATAATAACGGAGTATTACTTTCTGCACGGGATTTTGTAATTAATCGTTACAAATTCGGCAAAATCAAAGACAATTTAAATAAATTGGGTAAAAAAAGTTATAATGCTCTTAACTCTCTAAATCTTTACATCAACAAACTTGAACAATTAAAAAATATCGAATCTCACTATTTTCAAAAGCCAAAATATATTGCCGGTATGTCTGATTTATCCTTTGAAATGTTGGCAGATATCTTAAAATTACCATTTGTGGCCAAAGGACTTGAAAGTTCTATGGGACAAGAAGTGTTTTTGATTAAAAATAAAAATGACTACAATGCTTTATCTCAATCTTTTTTACCAAATAAAGAATGGCTTTTCGAAGAGTTTATAAAATCAAGCGAAGGTCGAGATATGCGCCTTTATTGTGTCAGGGGAGAAGTAATTGCCGGAATGGAGCGAATATCAAATAATGATTTCAGAGCAAATGTTGCTCTCGGTTCATCGGTTCATAAAATAGAGATAACACCGGAATTTCAAGCTATCGCACAAGATATATATAAACAAACGGGATTGGATTTTATGGGTTTGGATTTGCTTTTTGGTGAAAATGTGTCATATTTTTGCGAAATAAATGTGACTGCCGGAATGGAAGGTATTGAAAAAGCAAGTGGTATAAATGTTGCCGGCATCGTAATAAAAACCATTAAAGGAGACTTTAATGCAGACTAAAGATGAGGCGGAAAGCTATATATACCAGTCGTATTTAAGGGCTGAAAAACATCTTAATTTTAAGGATCAAGATGCTATCAAGCGGCATCCTCAATATTCTAAAGAAATTTTGCATAAACTTTCCGGAACACCATCAATTACGGTTACCGGAAGCAAAGGTAAAGGCTCGGTCGCCTATATGATTTCAGAAATTTTACAAACAAAATACAATGTCGGCTTAATGACAAGTCCGCATATCAGTGATTTTTGTGAACGGTTTAGGATTAACGGGAGGCAAATATCAGATGCTGATTTTATTAAAAGTGTAGAAAAAATTGAACCGGTTTTTGATAAAATTGAACAAACATTGGCTTCTCAGGAATATATCAGTCCCATCGGTATTCAGGCGGCAATTGCTCTAACATATTTTAATCAAAACCATACGGAATTTAATGTTATTGAACATGGCAAAGGGGCGAAATATGATGACGTAACAAATATAAAACATCAGTATGCTGTCATAAATACAATTTTCTTAGAACACACAAGAGAACTTGGAAAAACACTTGAAGAAATTGCTAAAGATAAAGTTTGCACCATTACAGATGATGTTAAAATCGTAGCAACAGCAGAACAAAAACCTGAGGTTTTAGAAATTATACGCAATCAAACGGAGCAAAGGAAATGCCGTTTGTTGGAATATGGCAAAGATTTTGGAGCAGAAAATGTGAAATTTTCCCAATCGGGAATGGTATTTGATGTTGTAACGTCGCAAAACAAATATACTGACATTAAGATACCGCTTTTCGGAATACATCAAGCAAAGAATTGTGCTTTGGCAATAGCTGTTTGCGAACAAATCTTACCGGATATAAATATTTTGAAAATGAAGCAGAAATTATCAGCTTTAGAATGGCCGGGCCGGCAAGAAATTATCAGTTTAAAGCCTTTTATAATGCTTGATGCTTGTATAAATCGCCTTAATGCCGAAAGGGTAAAAGAAACCCTGAAAAATTTAGATTTTACTAGGGTTGTTACGATTATCGGTATTCCTGATGATAAAGATTTTTTGGGTGTTGCCGAAGTTATGACTGATATATCTGAAGAAATTATCTTAACTAAGTCATCAAATCCGCATTACATCTTTACTGAAAAACAAATTGAAGTATTAAAACAAAAAAACATAAAAGTTAACTATACAAATTCATTATTAGAAGCTTTGAACTTTGCAAAAAGGTACCATTTGCCCGTGATTACACTTGGAACAACTTCTTTGATTTCTGATGCAAAAAATATAAAATTCAGCTCGTAACCTGCGAGGTTAGCATCACCAATACAAACGGCAGGCTGTAAAAAGCCTGCTTTTTCTTTTTAAATCAAGTGCTTAATCGAGTTCGAATCTTTGTTTTTTGAAAACTGCGATTTTGGGAAATTTTACGAACTCGTTATGGTAACAATGCAATAAAATCATGCATTCATAAAAATTCTTTCATTTTTATAGAAAAAACATTTGACAAAAAAATCGGGGGAGGTAAAATGAAAGTATAAGAAGCGATTCTTTGTAAGAATAACTTAAGCAAGGAGAAGAAAGATGGATAGGAAAAATATGAGTGAACTTTGCAAAAGTAGTGTTGCGGATAAATTTGAAGAATATGTGAAACAAATTCGTGGAAAAACTTATATTGAAGCAAGTAAAGCTGTGGAATTTCTGAATCAGGTACCGACAGCTAGAAAATATAGGGAAATTAAAGGGTTATTTAATTATGTAAAAGATTCTCATCCTTTACACTTTATAAAAAATGTTGTCTATACAGTAGCAAAGACATATAAGAATAATCAAAATATTTTAAATCTGTGTTCATCATTTGCAGAAACATTAAAAGACGAGGGGCTAAATAATGCGTTAATTTTAATGAGAAATCCTCAAGATGCAAAAGCGGCAAGTGCATTGATTAGCTGTTTAAAAAAGCAATATACCATTTCAATCTCTGACAACTTTATTAGTTCAGTGGAAGGGGAAGAATGTGTAATTAATGCAATAAAATTTAATCATGGAAATAAGTCCGTTATTAAGGATACACTTGAAGCGATTAGAAGCGTAGGTAAAGTGTATGACAATTCCGGGTTATCAGGTCGAAATTTTGAAAGAGACCTTATTTATACCCTATTAAAATCTAATCCGACTGATGCACGAGTTGTTAATTTGGGGCTCATGTTTGCTGATAATGCGCGAAGTGTCAGAGATTTTACTATACCTTTGTCTATATTGGCCAATGCTAATAAGCAAGATTATGATATTATGAATAAAATTAGCGAAAGAGTTGTTAATTTTAAGCATGAAGAACCACAAATAGAAAATGGAGTCAAGGGTATTATTTTATCAAATATTCTTGATTTACAAGAAACCAATAATGTACAGTTGATTTTAGATTATGCTCGTAAAAGTAATAATAATGGAAAAGTTGCGTTGCTTACGAAATTAGCGAAAGTACAAGCAGGTAATTCAAAATTTGCTAAAGAGCTGTTAAATTTTCCTCTAGATGTAAAATCCGGAGATGTAACTATAGGAGAGGCTGTAAATGAAATATATTCAGCAGTGTTAACAAATAATCCAAGTAACAATAGTTTAAGAAAACAGGCGATTTCCAATGCAAGAGAATATTTAAATAATCCGCATACACAGGCAGGATTTAATTATATTGAGGAATTTATTAAAAATACTGAAAGTACAGCACAATTACAAAGACCTGTTTGGAAGAATATAAAGCAGACACTTAAATTCGGCTCGTAAACTGCGGGATTAGCATCACCAATAAAAAAACTCCCCTGCAACGGGGAGTTTTTTATTGGTCCAAATTTCCGTACGAGATTTGAACGAGGTACGCGGCCTCATGAAAAGAGACCTTAATGTATGTTTTCAGGAGGAGACGCAATGAAACTTAATTGAGCAAGGGAAGCGACAGCAACCATGGCGAAATTAGAAAACAAGTGACCGCAGCGGAGAGTGCGGCGCAGCCAAACTCGAACGCAAGACAAATCTCGCCCAAGATCACCAATACAAACGGCAGACTATTG
>CACWUA010000034.1 GCA_902763905.1 uncultured Pseudomonadota bacterium
CAAAACCGCGACCAAACAGTGCACCGTTAATCGAACCTCCGCAACCTTCCGCCTCTTTGATCGGACAGCCACAATCCTCTTTTACCGCAAAGAATACCCGACAACCGAATGTAATGGCACAATTTTCTGAAGCTCCGGTTGATAGAATTTTAGCCAAACAGCCCTACCGCAGACAACGGTTAAACAAATATAAAGAAAAGATTGTCCGTTCTTATTCCATGCGACCGAACGAACTCAAAAAATTGCTGGAAAACGAGATGACTGCAATCAATAAAGATACCCGACAAATGCAGCAGCTCCAGGCAAGTTGGGAAGGACAATCTCCGGCCTATAAATTTGCCAATTATCAGCTCAATAATCAAATCAGTAACGATATTGTAAAAAGCCGCAAAGAATACAAAAGGCGCAAACAAATTTTTGCCGATTTTTTTACTACAGCCCCTAAAAGCAAACCGATATCGATCATAGAAGCAACCGATCCGCTGTTTTGGCTTGCTTTCAATCCTCAAATTTCCGCTTTCCGCACCAGCCTCAGAGGAAACTATTACATCTCATTTTTTGACAGTGAACACCGGCATCTTCTCACCTATAATCGCTTAAACGTCGATGCCAATCATAACCGCCGAATTTTGGCAGTACCCAGCCATAACCCCAAAATTGATCTCCAATTTCAACAACTGTTTGATTCTTATAATGCCGATTTGCGTCGCATTGGTAAAGGTCTTGATGTTACCAACCCCGTTTTATTGCGGCAAATAGGCACCATGCAAAACAAGTTTATTACCGAAACTTATTAAAATACTTCTAAGGTATACGGATCGCAAACTCTAAATGCAAACTCGTTTTTTCCGTCGTGATCCACCTCATCCAAACGTGCATTATTTGTCTCAGAATACTTAGCCCACTTATCATATAATGATTTCGTCAAATTATATATTACATAATCAATTTGCGCTGAGCACCCTTTTTTACTGTTACAATCGCGCACATCCTGAAGGGCAGCCTTTTTTAATGCAACTTTAAGTTCTTTTATCAATTCCTCGTTTGCTTTTTTCCATATCATAAAATGCTGTTCTTCATGCCGCAAGACGGCTCTTGCCTTGCAACCGGTATATTCATTGGTAACATAAATGGTTGCTCCCGAAAAATCGAATTCAACCAAAACAGATGGAATAATACATGTCTTATTCTCGATATTTACTTTATTTCTTTTTGCACTGGTAGCATATCTACCTTGATTTCTCGCAAAACATCCGGCAGCTGCCTTATCTTTACAAACATATGTAATTTGTGTTGTATTTTTGGTATTGTCGAGAGCGAGAGATCCAAAATTATAGCGAATTTTTACCAACGACATTTTTTGCGCTCGGCTCACGCAAAAATCAGCATCGGCAGCAATTGCCGCACCTGATATACTCAATTTTGCCAAACACAGCATCAACAAAAATATAGTCCATCTTCTCAACATACTTATAATTTATCTTTTAAGCCTTAAATATACGTTAAGATTATTTGTTGTATGGTTGCAGAGAGGTTGAGATGAAAATATTTTTAATCGTTGTACTGACAATAACATATATATCCTTTGCCATGGCACAATCTACCGGAATTTTTATTCCGCAAAAAACGCTTGATAAAATGAACAGACCGGAAAAACTTCCGAATGTGTATATACAGAAAACGACTGTACTGAAAAGCCGCACAACCGAACCTGCCATTCCGGAAAATAAACAGGCGGCGGTCCCTGCAAAATCTGATAAATCAAAAAATGTCCAATCGCAAACAACCGTCAATGACAATACACCTACAATACAAGCTCAGCCACAACCGCGACCGGCGCAAGAGCCGATGATTCCTCAAACCGGAACACCGGCGGAACCAATTATTGAAAATGAAAAAACAAAACCGGTAAAAAACACCGAAATATTGCCCTCAGAAACTACCTCATACCAGCCTTTGCACAAAACAAAAGAAGAGCTTAGCTATGACAGCATTATTGAAGAATATCGACAAGATATTCAAAAAATCAGCCAAAATAAACCCGTAAACAATGAACGTTTGCAAAAAATGCTTGATAAATACAAAGACGAAACACTTACTTTTAACTAATTGTCGCCGATTCGCAAAGCTTCGATAAATGCCGACTGCGGCACTTCCACCTTGCCGAATTGGCGCATGCGCTGTTTGCCTTTCTTTTGATTATCCAAAAGCTTGCGTTTACGCGTCACATCACCGCCGTAACACTTGGCAGTCACATCTTTACGCATCGGCGATATGGTTTCGCGTGCCACAATGCGCCCGCCGATGGAGGCCTGCAACGGGATTTTGAATAAATGCCGTGGAATTAAATCTTTCAAGCGTCCGCAAATCTGGCGACCTCTGGCTTCCGCTTCGGTGCGATTGCATAAAAATGCCAACGCATCGACCGGTTCTTCGTTAATCAAAATCTGTACTTTTACCAAATCCGCCGGTGCATAGCCGATAAGCTCATAATTAAAGCTGGCATAACCGCTGGAAATCGATTTTAAACGATCATAAAAATCAAACACGATTTCGCTTAACGGAATTTTATACACCACCATTGTCCGATTGCCGACATAGGTCAAATCTTCTTGCGTGCCGCGGCGCTCAGTGCAAAGTTTCAAAATCGAACCCAAATATTCGTCCGGCACCATAATCGTGGCACGCACCATCGGCTCCTCAATCAGCTTAATCGTTGACGGATCCGGCATATCGGCCGGATTATCGAGTGTCATTTCCGCCCCATTGGTCATATACAGCTTATACGCCACCGACGGCGCAGTCGTAATAATATCCAAGTCAAACTCTCGCCCGATTCGCTCCTGAATAATCTCCATATGCAGTAAGCCTAAAAAGCCGCAGCGGAAGCCTAAACCGAGCGCACCGGAATTTTCCGGCTGATATTCAATGCTGGCATCATTGAGTTTAAGTTTAGCCAGAGCATCGCGCAAAGCATCATATTGGCTGCTGTCCACCGGAAAAATCGAACAAAACACCACCGAAACCGACGGCTTAAATCCGGCGAGCATTTCGGTGCAAGGTTGGCGATTATCGGTAATCGTATCACCGATTTTGCAATCATCAACACTCTTAATACTGGCGGTAATAAACCCGACTTCACCTGCGTGTAAAACGTCAACATCTTTCATTTTCGGCGTAAACACTCCGATTTTATCAATCACGTAATCCAAGCCGGTCGACATCAGGCGAATATTTTGTTTTTTGCGTAAAGTACCGTCTTTAATCCGCACCAAAATCACCACACCCAAATAAGAATCATACCAACTGTCAATCAAGAGAGCTTTGGTCGGCGCATTTTCTTCTCCGGTCGGTGCCGGCAAATATTTAACGACCGCCTCCAACAAATCCTCGACACCAGCGCCGGTTTTGCCGGAAACTTCCACCGCGTTCGAGGTATCCAAACCGATAACATCTTCAATTTGTTGCTTAACCCGCGGAACATCGGCCGACGGCAAATCTATTTTATTAAGCGCCGTCACAATCTCGTGATTGTTATCAAGCGCCAAATACACATTGGCCAGCGTCTGCGCCTCCACTCCCTGCGTGGCATCCACCACCAACACCGAACCTTCGCACGAAGCGAGCGAGCGCGATACTTCATAAGTAAAATCGACGTGTCCCGGCGTATCAATCAAGTTCAGCAAATAAGTTTTACCGTCTTTGGCCTTATATTCAAGCCGCACCGTCTGCGCCTTAATCGTAATCCCGCGTTCGCGCTCAATATCCATAGAATCCAACACTTGTTCAGTCATTTCGCGACTTTGCAATCCGCCGCAATATTCAATTATGCGGTCGGCAAGTGTCGACTTTCCGTGGTCAATGTGGGCGATAATCGCAAAATTTCGTATCAAACTCAAATCCGTCATCGTTTATCCTAGAAAAACTTTCTTCGACAATCCGTAACACCGTCATTCTGAGCCATTGGCGAAGAATCCAATCGTTTTGCAAGAAAACGACGTGATGCAACGCATCACCGGATACTTCGTTACACTCAGTATGACGATATCCACGGGTAAAACATCATCATTGCCCCCAACATAATGTATTTTTTCGGGTTTATCAATATTTATTGCCAAACATTCCGCAACAAAAAAGGAAGTATCACATTTTGCTTTCAAACAAATCAAGTTTCACTCGCTTTAACTATTGCCAAATATTGAAAAATATGTTTTAATGGATAATATACAAAATGAGGAGGTTTGCCATGCGCAAAATGATTGATATTGATTTCGGTTCTTCGCGTTATAACGAATTGGTTGAGTTGCGCTACAAAATTTTGTTGGAGCCGCTGGGCTTAAAGTTTCTCGATTCGTTTCGCCCCGAAGAAGCCAAATATCTGCATATCGGTTGCGTCGAAATGCTCGATAACCGCTTGGTCGGCGGCCTGATTTTGGCTCCGGTTGACGATGAAACCATCCGCCTGATGCAGGTAGCGGTTGATACAATTTATCAAGGCGAAGGCGTCGGGCGCGAACTGGTGGCTTATGCCGAAAAACGTGCACGTGAAGCCGGATACAAAAAAATCGTCATGCACGCTATGCTGTTTGTGGTCGGTTTTTATGAAAAAATGGGCTATAAGGCCGAAGGCGAACCGTTTGATGAACAAGGTATAACCTTTATGAAAATGGTGAAAAAGCTTTAAGGAGAGCACCATGTCCACGCTTGATGAAGTACGTTTGAAACATTTTTGGGCCTTGAACAACAAATTTATGACCGCAATGCAGGAATTTAAAAATAATTCCGAAGAAGACAGGTCGTGGCCGATTATCGATGCACGACCGTATGAAATTATGGATGCCGACGTTGGCAACGCAGAAAAAGCACAAGCGTTTGACTATGTTCTGAACGAAATTTTCCGTGTTCACCCGCGTGCCCATTTTGCTTATTGTCAAGCCTTAGAAAAGCGTTTGGATTATACCGAAAAATATGACGATACCGCGTTGCGGCTTATTTCAAGAGAGGCACATTTTCACCGCGGCGACGGTACTTCGGAACTCTATAAAAAAATCATTGCCAAAGCCTTTCAAAAAGCTAAGGTAAAAACCGGATTTCCCAATGCCAAAATTGCCAAAGATTATCTGAAACAAGAAAAGACCGAAGAATTAAAAGATGATTTAATCCTTCTTCAAAACCAGATTGATGATCCATTCGGCGATCCGGTGCAAAAACTCAACAAAGTTGAAGAAGCTCTGGCGATGCTGAAAAAAGAAAAATATCTTGGTCCGATTCAATCAAATGAAAGCAAACGCTCTTTTTGCGAAGATGCCGTCAGAATTTGCCGTGAGGAGCTGTTTGACACAAAAACCGCAGATGAGTATCTCGCTAAAGCCTTTGATTTTAAGCGTCGTGCCGCCAACGCCAAACGCAAGTGGGCGCAACGCCGCAATTTGTGGACCGATGCGCAGGAACAGAAATTTTTGCAGGAATTCCGCTCTGACGGCGGACGTTAATAAGCTTTATTTTTCCAGCACCGTCAAACCGGCAATATATGTATTCACCAGAATATGACAGATTGTCTTTTTATCTGCCTTACCGAACGGTTCCAACACATCTTTGGCTAAAAATGAGCTTAAGGCAAACAAACACAACCATAAAATTTGTGAAGACAGCATTCGCTCCGGTTTTTCCATATTTGGCACACTTTTTACCAGCACATTGTTAATAATATTAATAATATCTACCACTTTGCGCAAATAATAAACCGAATACACTTTGTCCGGGTGTGTCAGATGAAAATTAAACAGCAAGTACCATAAATTTTTGTTTTCAAGCACAAAATCCACAAACGCTTGAACCAAAATATTTGTATCAGTAAAAGCATCGCTGCTTGACGGAATATTGCGAAGCTTGGTATAAAGATCTTCCAGAGTCATAAAATTCTGAATAACTATGAAGTTATCCATATTGGAAAACTGATTATAAATTGCCCCGACAGAACAACCGGAAGCGTCGGAAAGCTTACGCACCGTCAACGCTTCTGTTCCCTTATCTCGAACCATTTGCCGCCCGATATTTATCAGTAGCCTTTGTATATTATCCTTTTCCATTTCAAAAAAACATACCGTATTTAATAAATTATTTGTATTTTAATGTTAAAATAGCGCAAAGAAGAAAAGGTTTCAATTTATTTTTGCGGTTATCAAAGGAATAATTTATGCAAAGTTTAATTGTGAGAATTTGCGGAATTTTAGCGGTTTTGTTTCCGCTGAAAAGCGTGGCGCAAGTAGATTTGGAAGAACTTATGAACGACAACACTGCCGCCGAAGAGACACCGAATACCGCTGACAACGATATTTCTGCCCAACATAGCGAAACAGCCGTCGACGCGTCAACCGCCGAAGAAACCGAAGAAGAATTATATGAAGATACGGCAACGGAATCTGAAGATAAAGATAAAGATAAAGATTTTATGACACAATATATCAATGAACTGGACGAGCAGGACCGGTATCGTGCCGAAGAGGAAAAACTGCGCAGCGATGCTTCACTCTTAATAAAGCAAAAAGACCATACCGATGTATTATCTGAGGAAACTCATGAATTGTTTGAAAAAAGCGAAAAAATCAGGCAGGAACAAAAAGAGCTATTGAAAAATTCTCCGCTGCCTGAGTTTGCTTCAACCGCTGCAGCGTCGCAAACCGAAGAAAAATCCACCGAAGAAAAATCCAAAGTCGGTGAAAACATAGAATTAAAAGCGCCTTTCGGACTTACTTGGGGAATATCCAAAGAACGAACCGAAGCCAACGGCTTTGAACTCAGACCGAGCACTATTGAAAACCAAACCGGTGCATATTTGGTTGCAAATCCGCAGCAGCAACGTGCCGCATTCAAAAGTGTAATTGCTATTTTCGGAGAACAAAATCACCTGCAAATGATATATGCACAATCTCCGCTGCTTGATGATACACCGAATGCCGAAAAAGTTTTGCAATTGTACCATGAATATTTTGCGGCGCTTTCCAAAAAATACGGCAGTGCCAAAGAGCATTATCAACCGAATAAAAGTCAAAATATGCCTACCTCTGAAATCGGTAATGATACTTTTTTGCAAGATTTAAAAGATGAAAAAACTTTTTTATTTGCAACTTTCGGCGATGACGCGATTAAAGTAACTCTTTCTGTTTTTGTTAATGAAGATACACGCAGTTTTATTGTGCTTAATTACGAAAATACAACGGTGCGCCGACAGGAGCAGGAAGAAAATCTGAATGAACTGATTAATGATTTATAGGGGGACTGAACAATGGTCAAAGTAAGTTTTTGCGGAATTTCCGGCAGTGGTATGAGTTCTCTGGCTCAAGTTTTGAAATTGTCGGGATATGATGTACAAGGTTCCGACCGCAATTTTGACTTGGGACTCGACTTAAACACCAAGCAGGCCATGGAAAAAATGGGCATAGCCATTTTTCCTCAGGACGGTTCCAGCATCAGCGATGATTTGGAATGGATTTGCGCTTCCACTGCAGTTGAAGATACCATACCGGATATTAAAACCGCCAAACAAAAAAACATACCAATAAAAACACGTCCGCAACTGCTTTCAGAAATTTTCAACAATTACAAATACGGCATAGCCGTAGGCGGTACCAGCGGCAAAACCACCACCACCGCCATGATCGGCTTTGTTTTGGATAAAGCGGCAAAAAACCCTTGTATGATTAACGGCGGCTTATTGCGTGATTATGAAGATAAATTTGCTATCTCCAACATGATATACAACAAAGGTGATATTTGTGTGGTTGAAGCAGACGAGAGCAATGGTTCAATTGATTTATACAATCCGTATATTGCGCTTGTAACCAATATTTCGGAAGACCATAAAACACTTGAAGAATTGATGACTATGTTTCAAAATTTTGCCAACCGCGCATCTCGCAGCATAATCATCAATGACGATTATGAACTGTGTCGGCATTTGGCACATAATAAGCCGTGTCTGACATTTTCCATCAAAAACAATGATGCCGATTTTTATGCAACAAATATCAAACCGTTACCTAACGGTACTCAATATGATTTTAACGGTACTACTTATACTCTCAATCTTATCGGTGAATTTAACGTAGCGAATGCGTTGGCGGCAATTGCGGCCTGCTCCGAAATGGGCATTGATACTCACACCGCTGCCACTATTTTGCAGGATTTTCACGGTACCAAACGTCGCTTGGAAATAATCGGCAAGACCAAAGATATAACTGTTATTGACGACTTTGCACATAATCCCGACAAAGTCAAATCATCGGTAAAAGCCTTGCGCCAATATGCCGGTCGCCTCATCATAATGTTTCAGCCGCATGGTTTCGGACCGATGCGTGCTCTCGGCAAAGAAATTATGGCAGAATTCGTAAACAGCATGAACAACGATGATATTCTGATTATGCCGGAAATTTTCTTTGTCGGCGGAACCGTGACCAAAGATATTTCCTCGGCCGATTTAATAAACCACGTGCATAAATTGGGCAAACACAACGCCTATTTTGTGGCCGACAAAGCTGCGGCAACTGCCAAAATAAAAGAATTGGCCAGACCCGGAGATCGAATTGTTATTATGGGAGCCCGTGATAACTCTCTGACTGATTTATGCAAAAAACTTGTGGAGGAACTGTAAATTATGCCGATTGTAAAATCAGGCGATAAGGTGGCAATAGTCGCGCCTTGCGGACAAATCGGCAATTTAGAAAAAATTGCCGACGCCGTAAAATATTTAGAAAATTTAGGGTTAAAACCGATACTCGGCAAACATTTACTGAGTGTCAATCGCTACATGGCCGGAACCGATGAAGACCGCGCTGCCGATATCAACGCCGCGTTTGCGGATACCTCCGTCAAAGCATTGTTTTGCGTCCGCGCCGCTGCCGGCGGTACCAGAATCCTACCGTATATTGATTATGAAACGGCACTCCGCAACCACAAGCCGATTATCGGTTTCTGCGACAATGCAGCTCTGCAAATCGCTCTTTTTCAAAACAGCGGCGTTGTTTCTTACAATGGCTTTGTAATGGCCTATGACTTTAAATCCGGCAAACTCGATCCGCTGATCCAAAGTGATTTACAAAAACTGCTCAACAACGAAAAATTTAAGATAATTTCCGGCAAAACACTCCGCTCCGGCAATGCTTCCGGTAAATTACTGTGCTGTAATCTCACGGTATTGACACGTATGGCCGGAACCCCTTATTTTCCGGATTTACGCAGCAAAATATTGCTGATTGAAGAAGTCAACGAGCCGATATATAAAATAGACTTGATGTTGCAACAACTCAAGCAACAACCGTATTTTTCCAAACTTCGCGGTATAATTTTCGGACAATTCACCAACATAAAAGCCGATGCCGAAGATGGTACCCTCGATGAATGCCTGAATGATTTTTTGTATCACACAAAACTTCCGGCTATAGCTGATTTTAACTTCGGACACACCACCTCGCGCCATGTGCTACCGATAGGTGCTGAGGTGGAAATGAATACCGAACTGAATGAACTAAAAATTATCAGCTATTAAAACCCCTAAACGCTGCATATTTTCAACATTGAGTTTCATCACAAGACGCAGATAAATATCGATTCCGTTCCATGATTTACTGGTAAACGCAAACATCATTCCTGTTGTATATAAATTAGCTCCGACTATCAATATGGTTGAAAAAATATATCCTTCTTTAATGATATCTGTTTGCTGGGGATGTACTTGTTCCAAAACCGTAACCCAATAGTAGGCAATAAAATATCCGTACACACCGTAAACCAACCAATGTCCGTCAGACATCCGCAGCAACGCCGGCATTATCAGCATATAAAAAAATGCAAATAACGGAAAGAAATAAGGTGACAAAGTAATTAACCAATTTCCTCCGCCTTTCACTATCATGGAACCGCCGCTGCCGTCCGGATTTATGCGCACGCGTCCAGCATCATGCAACGTCAAATAAGCAAAAAACGTATGCGTTAATTCATGCGAAAGCACTTGCATCGTATGACAAGTATTATAGCCGGCAACCACTAAGGTCGCGGCATAAAATAATACTCCCGCTCCCATGGCATAAAATTTTACAGTCATAAAATTAAAATAATTATATGATTGTAACAACGCAGGTACCGACAGCAATAAAAAAAGTGCCGCCGGCCATTTTAATAATTTCAACATCCAATCAATATAACGCGTCATTTCATTCCTTATTATATAAATATTAACCTAAATATCCTAAAATTCCACTAAAATAATTTATTCTCGACGGAGGCGCTTATGAATTTTGATATTAACACGTTTGATTTTTTAATCAGTGAAGAAAACGAGGTAATGCTGATATTATACGCACGTGATATTGCGCCGGAGGATCCGATTGTTCACCTTAATCCCGAAAACAACACCATCGAGCTTTATCGCATGAAAAATGATGCTTTTACTCTTGAAAAAGTCGACAATGAAGTTTTTGAACTGCTGAAAAATGAAAAAAATTTATTGGTTTGTGAAATTCTACCAACCGAAAATCCGGACGAAACCGAGATTGTTTATACCTACGAAGCCATTATTATAAAATAAGGCTGTATTAAATAATAATAAATAAAATTATATTTTTTATATTGTAAAATCAGTTTGTTATAATTTTTTTAATTATACATACCTGAATGTATATTTATTTTATTGCATTTTTTCTTATTTTAAATTACATATAAATTATAAACTTAATTTAAGGAGGAAAAAATGAAGAAATTAATGTTTGTAATTGCTTTTTCGCTTATATTCAGCCCGATGCTGGCCAATGCGGAAACAATTATTGTTGTTGACCAAAACAATGTAGTCAGACAACAAATTTACACTCAACCGTCTGCAACGCAGATTATTCAACCTCAACCTGTTTATGTGCAACCACAACAGGTAGTGGTTCAACAACCGCCGCAAACCGTTGTGGTACGTCAAACCGCGGCTCCGCGCTCTTACTATTATGATCCGGTTGCTACAGGCTTGTTGGCCGGTTTTACCGGAGTAGTAATCGGCAGCGCATTGTTCCATCACCACCACCATCATCACGGAGGACATCACCATCACAGACATTAACCGTTGATATAATAAACTTAAGAGTATTTTCATGAATACGGCTGCCGGTATGGCAGCCGTTAATTTATATATCAACAAACACTATGTGCATTTTCGTACCGTAAAATTTCAGCAAACGACAATAACAACTGAAAGGTAAACATTTGCCTTTTTCTACGCGCTTTAGTATCTTAAGATTAAGATGAGTCGCGGCTTGCAACTCTTCGAGACTGAGCTGACGCTCCTATCGAAATTGTATAAGCTGCGGATAAATTTCCGCCAAGACTTCTTTGCTGAACAAATTATGTGAACACATTTTCCAGAACTCCCATTTTGTTAAGTGAAAACAAAAAGACCACTCAAAAGTGGTCGGGAGTTCGAAACTGCAGATAGTCAGTCCGGCTTATTCAATATATTCAGCCGACTCCCCACCAAAGAGGAGTTATTTTCTACCTGAGGAGTTTCGATACTCCGCCGACGACCTCTCGTCGACGGATTTTATATTAAATCAAACGTTCCAAAATTCAAGGAATTATTTATTTTTTTGCAATGCAGGCACAAACGAAAGCATTAATGCCAATAAAATCAGCATCATGCTCATCGCCAGCGGAATTCTGTTGCCGTAACGACTGAACACCGTGCTATGTGCTTCTTCCGGCTTAACCAATGCATCTTTTGCAGCGTGCGCTCCAAGCGGTATTTGCGCTCTTATTTCACCGTAAGCGTTAATTACTGCACTTATCCCGCTGTTGGCACTGCGCACAATCGTCATCCCTTCTTCAATCGCACGCATCTGTGCTGCTACTAAATGCTGATATGGACCGGAGCTCACTCCGTACCATCCGTCATTAGTCAAAACCACAGCCCAAGTCGGATGCTCTCCTTCTCTGCCGACAATCTCATCGGAAAAAATCACTTCATAACAAATCAGCGGCGCAAACATCGGATAATTTCCGATTCGCAATGTTTTGTATTTTTCGCCGCGCCCGAACTCCGCCACTGTATTGGCAATCGGCCGCACCCATTCCGGTAAATATTTTCTGAGCGGAATATACTCACCGAAAGGCACCAAATGATTTTTATCATACCAATCGACAAGTTCTCCTTTTTTATTAATCACCCCAAACGAGTTATACGGCGTATAATCATAACCGTCATTGACACGTCTTAAAAAGCCCGTAATCAAATAACCGTATGTCGGTACCGCTGCCGCAATTTTACGCCTATGCTTTTCATCATAGCGCAAATCAAATGGATAAGCGGTTTCTCCCCAAACCGTAAAATCAATATACCCGATATCATTTTGTCTGCTCAAATCGACATATGTTTGCAAATTATCTTCCAACACTTCTCGATTCCATTTTAGCGTCTGAGGAATACTTGGTTGCACTAACCTCACCATAATTGAATTTCCGTCGGGAACACTCGGTCGGATATCCAGCACATATTCGCCGAATTGCCATAATCCCAAACAAACTACCACCGGCAAAAGCAACATCACTGTATTATATTTTCTCGGATTTATCAGCCAAATCGTCGGACACACCGCCGTCAACACCAAAAGCAAAGAAGTCCCGTACGTGCCCAAAACCGATAGTATCTGCATCATCGGCACACTAAAACCAAGTACGGAGCTTATCGGATTCCATGGAAAACCTGTCAGTAAAAAACTGCGTAACCACTCGGCCGATAAGCACCAAACAGCCGCAAACAATAACATCTTAGACACAATATTACGCCCGTACTTGGTAACGGCAACGGGCAAAATTGTAAACAATCCGAAAAACGCGCCGTTTAGAAGCAAAACTATCGGATATAACCACCCCGTCTGCATCACATCTATCAGCAAAGCATTGCCTATCCAATAAAATCCGGCTGCAAAATAGCCAAAACCAAACCAGTAGCCAAGCTCACATAATTTACGTATTCTGTTCGTTCCGCAAATCAGAAACATCAATCCGGAAAAAGCCAAAAACACCGTCCAAAATTGATAATACGGCGGCAACGCGGCGGATAGCAATACACCGAGAACAAAAGCCGCGGTCTTCGGATATTTCAGTACAACTCTCACGGCTTTTTCGCCCCGTGATAAATCATCTTTTTCTGCGGATAATACCACGCCTTCCGCTTGCACTGAAATTTTTTCCGCCTCAACTTTTGCTACTGTTTTTTTCCGTGTTTTTGTCTTGGCTTTAGTCGTTTTTTGTTCTGCCAAAGTTTTCCGTTTTGTTGTTTTAACTTTTTTTTCCGCCATTACTCCCCCTCATACGGATTTGCAATTCCCATTGATTGCAAGATTTCTTTTTCCAAATTTTCCATATACTCCGCTTCGTCCGGCGTTTGATGGTCATAGCCGGAAAGATGTAAAAAACCGTGCGTCAGCAAATGGCAAAAATGTGCATACAACGTAACCTCCTGCTCATCAGCCTCGCGCACCATGGTTTCATACGCTAAAATAATATCGCCGAGTTCAATTTCGTCATACGGCTCGTTATCGGCATCAAAATCGGCAAAATCCAAATTGGCAAAAGAAAGTACATTGGTCGGCTTATCCATATCGCGAAATTCTTTATTGAGGCGATGCACCGTTTCGTCATCACTTAGACACACATTGATTTTCAGCGGTTTGGAACTATTCAGAAAATCCAAATTTTCATGTTCTTGCAAATAGCCGAAAGTGGCAGATTTTACTTTTTCCGCCACCTGTTCAATATTTGCAATCGTCGCCGACCACCTCTCGTCGTCAACAACCGTTTCCAAAATGACTTCAGACATTTTCATACTGTGCCGCTTCTCTGGTGCGTTTACTTTTTTCTTCGTAGGCTTTAACTATTTTAGCCACCAAGCCGTGACGCACTACATCTTCGGACGAGAATGTAACCGAAGAAATATTATCAACATTTTTCAGAGTACTCAATGCATCACGCAGGCCGGAAATCACGCCGCTCGGCAAATCCACCTGACTCAAGTCGCCGTTTACCACCATGCGCGAATTTTCGCCCAAGCGGGTTAAAAACATTTTCATCTGCATCGGTGTAGTGTTCTGCGCCTCATCCAATATAATGAAAGAGTTGGCCAGCGTACGCCCGCGCATAAAAGCAAGCGGTGCAATTTCTATTTCGCCCAGCGCCAGCTTTTTATCAACCTGTTCCGCCGGCAGCATTTCATAAAGCTTTGCAGCCGTCCTTCTTTTATTTACAACGATAAGCGAGGAAGGCTGTGAAGAAGCCTGTGAGAGCAGTCCTTCTTCACTGATCTTTCCTATATTGATGAATTGTCCTTTTTTAAAATTCCCGAACAGTGATCTGTCGGTGATCAGGTCTGTTATACTGCTGTCATTCAAAGCGTATTTTTTTATAAGATCGTTAAAATCAGGCATTGTGGCTGTAAGAAATACTGCCTCACTGTTCAGCAGCCTTGTTATATAGGAAACAGCACGAAGACATGGCTTAATATATTCAACAGGCATCAGATGAGCTTCATCAAAGATTCATACCTGGAAGAAGTGGAGAATTAACAGATGTAATAATAGATGCATGCGGAGTGATTTGCGGTATTTTAATTGCAGTTTTAGTAGCAATTATTTT